>NZ_CALHIQ010000126.1 GCF_938030725.1 uncultured Fretibacterium sp.
TGCTCGCGGGGCTCATCCCAGAGGTGCGGGTCGTTGACCTCCACGGCTCCTTCCCGCGCCTCCTGAGCGAGGTCCAGCGCGGCAAGTTCGGCTTCCTGCTCCCCATCTACACCGCCATGCGCGCTCTGTTGACAAAGGTCATCTTAAGAGGCCCCTTCCAGGTCATCTTATCCCAGCGCAGCATGTTCACGATGGAGCGCGGCCCCCTCCAAACGCGCCTCCGCACCCTGCGCTACCGCCTGCTGGCACCCCGCGCCGCCGCCTGCGTCTGCATCTCCCGCGGCGTAGCGGACGAGATGCGGTCCCTTGGCTTCCTCCCGCCCGAAAAAATCCACGTCATCTACAACGCCGTCGTCACGCCGGAACTTCTCGATCAAATTCGCGCCGCGGCGAAGGCGCCCGCGCCGCACCCATGGCTCGAGGCCGGACAGCCGCCCGTAGTCCTTGGCGCCGGACGCCTGGGGGACCAGAAGGATTTCTCGACGCTCCTGCGGGCCTTTGCCCACCTGGCCCAGCGGAGGCCGGAGGTCCGGCTCATCGTCCTTGGAGAGGGGAAGGAACGCCCCCTGCTGGAGCGTCGAATCGCGGAGATGGGGCTTTCGGGCCGCGCCGCGCTTCCGGGCTACGACCCCAACCCCTACGCATGGATCGCGCGAGCTTCCGTCTTCGCCATCAGCTCGCGCTGGGAGGGGTTCGGCAACGTCGCTGCGGAGGCGCTGGCCTGCGGCTGCAGCGTCGTTTCGACGGACTGCCCCAGCGGCCCCGGCGAAATCCTGGATCACGGGAAGTACGGCTGGCTCGTGCCTGTCGGGGACGACGAGGCCATGGCCGATGCGCTGGCCGAGGCCTTGGCGCACCCCATGCCGGCCCCATTTCTGAGGGAACGGGCATCGCACTTCTCGGAGGACCGCGCCGCAGAGGGCTGGCTCGCGCTGATGCGCTCCCTTAGCCGATGACCTCCGGCCTCGTCCTGGAGCATACGGACCGTCCCGCTGAGGGACTGCCAGCCCGATAAAAACGTCTGGACCGATGATAAAAGTTGCTTTTTTCATACTCCGGTGGTATATGTCATGTAGGGTCTGAAAAAATATCCTTGATAGCTCTGGTGTTTCCATTCTCCGGTTCGCAGACAGCAGGCGGACACGGAGAAAATTAAATCCCACAGGAGGTCAGTCATGCCGTTCACAACCACCAACGATAACGTTTCCATTCACTATGAGGTAAGTGGTCAGGGGAAACCGGTGCTATTCCTTCCAGGCTGGACCTGTACGACGCATTTTTTCTGTAAAAATGTGGAGTCCCTCTCAAAGGACCATAAAGTCGTCCTTATGGATTTCCGCGGTCATGGGGAATCCGAGAAGGTGCTGTACGGACACCGCATTGCCCGCTACGCGATGGACGTCCTCAATCTGATTGAGGCGCTGGACCTGGACGAGGTGACCCTCGTCGGGTGGTCCATGGGGGCCGCCATCGCCTGGAGCTATCTTGAGCTGTTCGGACCGCGTCACGTCGAGAAACTCGTCTGTATCGATCAGGCACCGGCGCAGTATATCGGTCCGGACTGGACCTGGGGCCAGACGAGTTGCTATGACGCGGAGACGTTTGTGCGCACCTGCTGCGCCGCGGAGTTTTTGCCGCGTGCCTCGGCCGAAGGGCTCGTTCACGGCTGCCTTCATCGGGAGCCAACCGTCGATGAGGTTGCCGAGCTCGCGGACGAGATCTCCAAGTGCCCTCCAAAGGTACGCATCGAAATCATGCGCGACCATACGCATATCGACTGGAGGGACTTCCTGCCGAGGATAACGGTCCCCTCGCTCGTGCTCGTCGCCCGGAACAGCAAGGTCTTTCCCTGGCAGGGAAGCGCCTATGTGGGCGAGGCCATTCCGGGGGCGAAGACGGTCTTTTTCGAGAATTCGGGGCACATGCTCTTCTGGGAGGAGCCGGATAGGTTCAACGAGGTGCTGTCGGACTTTTTGAGCGCCTGACGACGTATCCTGCAGGAAACGCCCGTGCTCTGCAACCAGTTCCTTAAGGACGAGAAGAACTGACGCGCTCTGCGGCTGAATCATTGAAAAAAAACGAGGCATCCTGTATACTGATTTGGTCCCCCGGCGCGGGGGCTCAGTCCTGTGCGGCGAAGGCCCGTGAACCCTGTCA
>NZ_CALHIQ010000127.1 GCF_938030725.1 uncultured Fretibacterium sp.
CGTAGCCGATGTCGTAGGCCCAGCCGTCGCCGCCGAAGATCCAGACGGACTTCTTCACCAGGTAATCGTGGTACTCCGCGATCTTCGTGAACTCCGCCATGGCCTCGTCGCTGAGGTCCGCGTGCTCGTGCTCGTGACCGCCGCAGCAGCAGAACACCCCGTCCAGGAGCTCCTCCACCTTCGCCGCGGACGCCTTGGACTTCTCGCCGTCCAGGTGCGTGTCCAGCCACTCCTGAAGGACCTTCTTATACTCCTCCGGGACGCACTCCATCTTGATCAGGCTCGTCGCGGCCTCCACCAGGTAGTTCGTCTTGACGTTGACGGAGAGCTTCATGCCGTACCCGTACTCGGCGTTGTCCTCGAACAGCGAGTTCGCCCAGGCCGGGCCGCGGCCTTCGGCGTTGACCGTGTAGGGCATGTTGGGCGCGGAGCCGCCCCAGATGGAGGAGCAACCCGTGGCGTTGGCGATGATCATGCGATCGCCGAAGAGCTGGGTGATCAGCTTGGCGTAGGGCGTTTCGCCGCAGCCCGCGCAGGCGCCGCTGAACTCCAGGAGCGGACGCTGGAACTGGCTGCCCTGGACGGTGAACTTATCGACGACCTTGTCCTTGTCCGCCACGCTCTCGACGGCGTAGGTCCAGTTGTCGATCTCCCCCTCCTGAGAGGCCGTGGGCTTCATCTCAAGGGCCTTCACCGGGCAGATGTCCGCGCAGTTGCCGCAGCCCAGGCAGTCCAGGGTGTCCACCTGAATCTTGTAGCGGTAGCCCGCCTCCTTGAGCGCCTTGGCCTTGGGCTCGACGGCGCCGAATTCCTTCGGCGCGGCCTCCTGCTCGGCGGCGTCCAGGAGGAACGGCCGGATGGCCGCGTGGGGACAGACCATGGAGCACTGGTTGCACTGGATGCACTTCTCGCCGTTCCACTCCGGCACGTTGACCGCCACGCCCCGCTTCTCGTAGGCGGCGGTGCCGGAGGGGAAGCGGCCGTCCACGTACTCGCCCGTGAAGGCGCTGGCGGGCAGCTCGTTGCCCTTCTGGGAGTTGATCACCTGGCACTGCTCGGTCACGAACTCCGGGATCTCGTCCGGCACGCCACGCTTCTGCACAACCTGGTCCGGCGCAGCGCTCCAGCCCTCCGGAATCTTGATCTCGATGAGGCTCTTCAGGCCCGCGTCCACGGCGTCGTGGTTCATCTTGACGACCTTCTCGCCCTTGCGGCCGTAGGTATCGACGATGGCCTGCTTCATGTACTTCACCGCGTCGTCGATCGGGATGACGTTCGCCAGCTTGAAGAACGCGGCCTGCATGATGGAGTTGGTGCGGTTGCCCAGGCCGATCTTCTGGGCCTCGTCCACGGCGTTGATGACGTAGAACTTCGCGCCCAGGTTCGCCAGCTTGCGCTTCAGGTCGGAGGGCAGGTGCTCCTCAAGGGCCTCCGGGGTCGTCCACTGCGTGTTGAGGAGGAACGTGCCGCCCTTCTTCAGGCCGGCCGTCAGGTCGTACTGGTGGACGTACTCCTGCTTGTGGCAGGCGATGAAGTCCGCGGAGTCGATGAGGTAGGTGGACTTGATGGGGGACTTGCCGAAGCGCAGGTGGGACACCGTGATGCCGCCCGACTTCTTGGAGTCGTAGTCGAAGTAGCCCTGCGCGTACATGTCGGTGTGGTCGCCGATGATCTTGATGGAGTTCTTGTTGGCACCCACCGTGCCGTCGGAGCCGAGGCCCCAGAACTTGCAGCAGACCGTGCCCTCCGCCGCGGTGTCGATGTGGTCCTGCATCGGCAGGGAGCTGTCGTTCACGTCGTCCACGATACCGATGGTGAAGTCGTTGCGGGGCTCATAGAGCTTCAGGTTGTCGAACACCGTCTTGATGCAGCTCGGCGTCGTGTCCTTGGAGCCCAGTCCGTAGCGGCCGCCCACGACCTTCGGGGCGTTGGGGCCGTAGTCGAAGAACATGGAACGGACGTCCTCGTAGAGAGGCCCGCCCAGGGCGCCCGTCTCCTTGCAGCGGTCCAGCACGGCGATGGCCTTGACCGTGGAGGGAAGCGCCCGGAAGAAGTACTTCGGGGAGAACGGACGGTAGAGGTGCACCTCGATGAGGCCAACCTTCTCGCCCCTGGCGTTCATCCAGTCCACGACCTCTTCCGTCGCCTGGCAGACGGAGCCGATGGCGACGACGACGCGCTCCGCGTCCGGCGCGCCGTAGTACTGGAACGGATAATACTCCCGGCCGTGGAGCTTCGACACCTGGCGCATGTACTCCGCCACCACGTCGGGCACGCGGTCGAAGTAGGGCTGCGACGCCTCCTTGGCCTGGAAGAAGATGTCCGGGTTCTGGGCCGTGCCCTTGACGAAGGGGTTCTCCGGGCGCATGGCGCGCTCGCGGAACGTCTCGATGGCGTCGTAGTCCACCAGCTTCGCCAGGTCTGCGTAGTCGTAGACGTCGATCTTCTGGATCTCGTGGGACGTGCGGAAGCCGTCAAAGAAGTTCAACACGGGAACGCTCGTCTCGATGGCCGTCAGGTGGGCCACCGCGGCCAGGTCCGCCGCCTCCTGAACGCTGCCGGCGGCCAGCATCGTGAAGCCCGTCATGCGGCAGGTCATGACGTCGCTGTGATCTCCAAAGATGGAGAGCGCGTGGGTCGCCAGGGCGCGGGCGGAGACGTGGAACACACCGGGCAGGAGCTCTCCCGCGATCTTGAACATGTTCGGCAGCATCAGCAGGAGCCCCTGGGACGCCGTGAAGGTGCTGGCCAGGGCGCCCGCGGAGAGCGCGCCGTGGATCGCGCCGGCCGCGCCCCCCTCGGACTGCATCTCCGTCACCTTGACGGTCTTGCCGAAGATGTTCTTGCGGCCGTGGGCCGCCCACTCGTCGATGTGCTCCGGCATGGGCGACGAGGGCGTGATCGGGTAGATCGTCGCCATCTCGGAGAACGCATAGGCGACGTGAGCGACCGCCTCGTTTCCGTCCATCGTTTTCCAGTTACGCTTCATGAAAAAATAACCCCCCTCAAAATGAATCCGACGGGAAGCCCCAAGGGCTCCCTTCGGCAAAGAAGACCGGCCCTTCCGCGCGCGCCGCTCGTCGCCCGCGCCCCCTTCTCGGAAGAACCCAACGCAAAAATTCTAAAGGACACACTCCAAGACTTCTTCGACTATTATTGTACTACAATCCGCGCAATTTTGAGCGCCCCGCCCGCGCATCCGTGCCATCCCCCGGAGGCCGGCGTCCGCCTCTTTTATGAGGCACCTTAGGAAGAAAAATTGAGGTCCGGCGCGCCACGGCGTGCGCAAAGGCGTTTTTCCGTGTAAAATTGAGGAAGTCTTTTGCGAGGCGGGTGCCGCCGGGGGCACACGGCACCGTGGTGCGCACCAAGTTTGCAGGAAACTGCGGAAAGAAGAGGTCATGATACCATGAGGAGAGCACATTCTACCCTGACGCTGGCGCTTCTGGCGTGCCTTGCGGCAGGCCCGGCAGGCGCGGCGACGTTCACGGTGACGAGCGGAGCCGACGGCGGCCCGGGCTCCCTGCAGCAGGTCGTCGCCAGCGCCAACGCCAACGGCGAAGCCAACGTCATCAACGTCGCCCCGGAGGTCCAGACCATTCGGACCTCCTCCGAGATGCCCATCACCTCGAACCTGGAGCTCAACGGACAGGGCGTCACCATCCAAGGCGGCTCCACCCGCATCTTCAACGTCACCAGGGGCACGGCCGCGTTCAATCGGATCACCTTCACCAAGGGCACGGCATCCTCGCTCCAGAGCGGCGGCGCCGTGCTGGTGAGCGGGAACGCGAACGCGCACTTTACGAACTGCACGTTCTTCGGCAACACCGCAAGCGTGGCGGGCGGCGCGGTCTGCGTGGACAGCGTCAGCCTGAACAACACGACGTTCCAGTTCTGCACCATCGCGGGCAACAGCGCCGCGAGCGGCGGAGGCGTGGCCGTGGCGAACGGCGCGGCCAGCTTCCTGGGCGTCATCGCCGTGGGCAACCGCTCGACGAGGAGCGGCGCGGGCGACGACCTCCACGCCGAGGGGGCGGGCGCCATCTCCTCCGTGCGCTACAACGTCCTGGGGACCTCCAACGCCGGCGTCGGACCGGAAAGCCTGGCGAACCAGAGGGCGGAGGACGTCTTCCTGGCGGCCCCTCTCAAGCTGGAGAGCGCGAACGGTGTCGAGGTCCTGAAGCTCTCCGGAGCCTCTCCCGCGCGCGACCTGATCCCCTCCTCCGCGGCCGGCGCCGTCTCCATCGACGAGTGCGGCACGCTGCGCCCCCAGCTCGTCGGCTACGACGCGGGAGCCTTTGAGGCCACTCCGGTGGCCCTCGTCAGCGCGGACCTCGCCGGGACGCCCTACGTCCAGCTGGGACAGGGCGCGTCCTACGACGTCAAGGTCTTCCCCGCGGACGCTTCCCTGGATGGCAGCGTCCATCCGGGGGGCATTGAATGGATCGTGGGCGACGCCACCGTGCTCAGCGTGGACAGGTACGGGCGCGCTACGGCCCTCCGAGATGGCATGACGACCCTGTCCGCCGTCGTGCACGGCTGGACGGCTGCGGGCGGAAAGGCCTCCGCGTCGACCCGATCCCTCACCGTCCGGGTCGGAAGGGACGCTCCCATCGTGCTCCTCTCCATGGACGTCATCCCAGATCAGACGCTGGCCCTGAACCAGGTTCGCGCCATCACCCCGACGGTGCGGACGACGCTGAACGGCGAGACCCTCGACGTGCCCTACACGCTTCAGGTCACCGCGAACAGCACCGCGGGCGTCGTGGAAGCGACCGTGCTGAACGGCAGGACGATCCAACTGACGGGGCGCGCCCAGGGCACGACCTCTATCGTCGTCACCGCCTCCCCGAACCTCGGCGGCAGCAGCTACTCCACCGCCACCCCAACCAGCAGGTCGTTCGTCGTCACGGTGCGGGAGCGCAAGTCCGGAAAGGGCGGCGGCTGCAACGCGGCATCGAGCGGCCTGGCCATGGCCCTCGCGGCGGCGTTCCTCCTGAGGCGAAGGGCGTAAGGCCTCCGGTCAAAGACAGCGAGGACGGCGAGGCCAGGAGGTCGCGGGACCTCCCCTCGCCGTCCTAAATTTATTCTTAATCTCAAAAACGATGGAGAAACGCTGAATGGATATTACCCTTGCCTTCGCCGTCTTCGCAGCCCTGATGGCCGGATCGCTGGCGTGCGGCTACTCCATGCTCTGGGCGCTGGCCACGGGGTTTATCGGCTTCATGGGCGTGGGGCTGCGCCGGGGCTTCGCGCTCCCCGCGCTCCTCCGCATGGCCTGGAGGGGCGTGCGGGAGTCCCTGATCGTCGTCCGCGTCATGCTGACGATCGGGGTCCTGACGGGGCTGTGGCGCGCCGCCGGGACCTTCGCCCTCCTCACCGCCTGGGGGCTCAGGCTGATCTCGCCCTCGACGTTTATCCTGGAGGCCTTCCTCCTCTCCTGCACCCTCTCCTACGCCCTGGGGTCCTCCTTCGGCACGGCGGGGACCCTCGGCGTGGCGCTCATGACGGTGGCCCGCAGCGGGGGCGTGAGCGAGTTGGCGGCTGCGGGGGCCATCCTGTCGGGCATCTACTTCGGCGACCGGGCCTCTCCCGCCTCCTCCTGCGCCAACCTCGTCACCGCCCTCACCTTCACGGACCTCTACGACAACGTCAAGCTCATGATGCGGACCGCGCTCCTGCCCCTCCTCCTCGCGCTCGGCCTCCACACGTGGCTCTCCTTCAGAAACCCCATGCTGGGCGGGGAGGGCGCGGTGCTGACGTCCCTGAACCTGGACTTTCACCTCAGCCCCTGGTGCGCCCTGCCGGCCCTCGTCATGCTGGTCCTGCCCCTCTTCAAGGTCAAGGTGCTCCACTCGTTCGGGGTCAGCATCCTCTGCGCGTTTTTCTGCGCCGTCCTCCTGCAGAGGACGGGGACGGCGGGGGCCCTGCGCTTCGCCCTCATGGGCTTCCACGCGCCGGAGGGCAGCGTCCGCGCGATCTTCAACGGAGGGGGCCTCGTTTCGATGCTGGAGATCAGCGCCGCCCTCATGATATCGGGCACCTACGCCGGGATATTCGACGGGACGGGCATTCTGAGGGGCCTTCAGTCCCGCCTTGCCCGCGCAATGGACGCGCTGGGGGCCTATCCCGTCACCCTGACCCTGGGGACCCTGGCGAACGCCATCTTCTGCAACCAGACCGTCGCCGTCATGATGACGGTCCACGTCGTCCGACACCCCTACGAGGAGCGAGACCTGCCCTCCGCGGAACTCGCCCAGGACATCGCGAACTCCACGGTGATCACGGCGGGGATGGTGCCCTGGTGCATCGGCTGCTCCGTGCCTCTGACGATGATGGGCGTAGGAGCGGGAGCCGTCCCCTACGCCGCCTACCTCTACCTGCTGCCCCTCTGCTACCTCCTGACCCGCCGTCGCTGGTTCCGGGGCTGAGGCGGGCTGCCGCTCCCCTCCCCTGAGCCGATCACCAGGCCGCGACGCAGCCGTCCGTGCGCGGCTCCGTGGCCCCGACCAGCGAGCCGTCCTCCGTCCGCCAGATGATCTGTCCCCGCCCGAAGCCGTTCGAGGACACCTCAGGCACGACCTCGTGCCCCATGGCCTCCAGGACCTGAGCCTCCGACGCGGGAAAGCCCGGCTCCACGGCGACCTTCATCCCGCCGGTCCACTGCCAGCGTGGCGCGTCCAGCGCCTCCTGCGGGTTCATGCCGAAGTCAACGACGTTCATCACCACCTGGACGTGCCCCTGTGGCTGCATGAAGCCGCCCATCACGCCGAAGGGCCCGACGGGCCTCCCCTCCCGCGTCAGAAAGGCCGGAATGATGGTGTTGTAGGGCCGCTTGCGCCCGGCGATGACGTTGGGGTGATCCGGGTCCAGGGAGAAGCAGTGTCCGCGGTTGTTGAGCCCGATGCCCGTCCCGGGGATGACCACGCCCGACCCGAAGCCCATGTAGTTGCTCTGGATGAAGGAGACCATACAGCCCTCGCCGTCGGCTGCCGCGAAGTACACCGTGCCGCCCGGCATGGGGTCCCCCGCGCTGCGCTCCTCGGCGCAGTCCCCGATCAGCCTGCTGCGGTCCGCGCCGTAAGCGTCCGCCAGAAGCTCCTTCACGGGGACGGGGCTGAAGCGCTGGTCCGCCACGTAGCGGTGGGCGTCGGCAAACCCCAGCTTGATGGCCTCGATCTGGCGGTGGAAGGTTTCGGCGCCGTCCCGCTCCCGGAAGTCGAAGTTCTTCAGGATGCTGAGGGCCATGAGGGCGCAGATGCCCTGCCCGTTGGGCGGGATCTCCCACACGTCGTAGCCCTGGTAGCTCACGGACACGGGGTCCACCCACTCCGGCTCGAAGGCGGCGAGGTCCTCCAGGGTGTAGAAGCCGTCCGTCGCCTGCGCGAAGGCCGCCATCCTCACCGCGAGCGCGCCCCGGTAGAAATCCTCCCCCCCGCTTTCGGCGATGTCCTCCAGGGTCTTCGCGTGGTCCTCCAGGCGCACCACCTCCCCCGCACGGGGCGCCCGCCCCAGGGGGCAGAAGGTGGGGAGCCAGGCGGAGAACTCCGGCGAGCGGAGGACCTTGAACCGTTCAAAGGCCCTGGCCCAGTTGAAGGCCACGTTGGCAGAAACGGCGTACCCGCCCCGGGCGTACTCGATGGCGGGGGCAAGTATCTTCGCCAGGGGTAGACGCCCTATCCTGCGTGAGAGCTCGCACCAGACCGCTACCGCTCCGGGCACCGTAGCCGCCCCCCAGCCGTTCACGGGGTTTCTCTTCCAGCCCCGTTCCCGCCAGGCGTCCAGCGACCAGGCCAGGGGGGCGAAGCCGCTGCCGTTGATGCCGTGGAGCCGACCGTCCTTCCAGACGAGGGCGAAGGCATCGCTGCCAAGGCCGTTGCTGGTGGGCTCCACCACCGTCAGGGACGCCGCCGTGGCGATGGCAGCGTCCACGGCATTCCCCCCCTCCTTCAGGACGGCCAGCCCCGCCTGGGCCGCAAGGGGCTGAGAGGCGGCGACCATCCCGCGGGAGCCGTAGACCACGTTGCGGCGCGACGCATAGCGATAGCGCTGCGGGTCAAAGCGCAGGACGTCGAACGTACAGGACAAGGCGATCACTCCTTGTTAAGGGATTATTATAGAGACAGGGGAAGCGGGGTCTACGGGGCTACCAAAAGCCCCCTCAGGAGCAGCCCCATCAGGGCGGCGAAGAGGATCAGGAGCTGGGGGTAGGCCTTGAAGGGCCTGAGCCTGGAGAGCGCGAGGCAGAGGAACGCCAGGGCGATCAGGGCCAGCTTGGGCAGCATGGCGCGGAGGGAGGATGGCGCGGGCAGCAGGGGACGGGCCAGCGTGCAGAAGGCGACGAACAGGAGCCCGGCCACCGCGGGGCGCAAGCCCTTTTCAAAGGCAGTGATCCGTCCCTGCGCCCTCTGGGAGGCGCGGGAGATCAGCCACAGCAGGAGGACGATGACCAGGAGCGGCGCCCCCACCACCGCCGCGCTGGCCCCCAGGGAACCCCAGAACCCCGCCATGCGGTAGCCGACGAACGTCGCGGAGTT
>NZ_CALHIQ010000128.1 GCF_938030725.1 uncultured Fretibacterium sp.
GGCGAGGGCCAGCAGGCTGTCCGCGTTCGCGATCAGATAGGGGTCCCCCGCAGTGCCGGAGCCTCCGTCGAAAGCCACTTCCGCTTTGTCGGAAGAACCGCCGCAACCGCCGGCGACCACGACCGCCAACACGAGAAAAGCCCACCACATCATTGATCTCTTCATCGTCAATACGCCCCTCTCTGAAGTGATTTTAACGAACGCACTATTTGCCTTTACCAAATTTCAGTCATCGTTCGTTAAGTTAGCAAGAGCTAACCACTTCAGCGCGAGTATATTACCTATTCGGAGTGGTGTCAAGGCTGGACCGGCATCCACCTCACCGGTGCGCCTTGCACACGGCCTCCATGGCCTTGAAGGTCATGTAGCAGTCCAGCTTGGCTGCCACCTCAAAGGGCGCGTGCATGGAGAGCAGCGGGACGCCCGCGTCCAGCGTGTCGATGTTGCGGTTGGCCATGAAGAGTGCCACGGTGCCGCCGCCTCCCGCGTCCACCTTGCCCATCTCCGACATCTGCCAGGTCACGCCGGCGTCGTCGAACCACCGCCGAACGGCGGCCACCGTTTCGGCCGAGGCGTCGGAGGCGCCGCTCTTGCCCCGCGCCCCCGTGTACTTGTTCAGGGCGATGCCGCGGTTGAAGCGGGCGGCGTTGCGCTTGTCGAACACGTCCGGGAAGTTGGGGTCGAAGGCTGCCGTCACGTCCGCAGAGAGGCAGAAGGAGCGTTCCAAACACGCCCGCAGCGGAACGTTCTGCGCCTGGCAGAGGTCCTCCATAAAGGTGTCGAAGGCGGCGGTGCGCATTCCGCTGACGCCAACGGAGCCGATCTCCTCCTTGTCCGCCAGCACGCAGACGGCGGTCCTCTCCGGAGCCGCGTCCAGGTCCAGGACGGCGCGCAGGGCGGCGAAGGCGCAGACCCGGTCGTCGTGGCCGTAGGCCCCGATCATGCTGGCGTCCACCCCCACGTCCACGGCGTCAAAGGCGGGAACGGCCTCCAGCTCCGCCGAGATGAAGTCCTCCTCCGTGAAGCCGTACTTCTCGTAGAGCAGCTTCATCACGTTCAGCTTGACGCGGTCCTTCGCCGCCCCTGCCCCATCCTCCTCCTCGCCTCCGTTTTCGGAGAGCGGCTCGCTGCCGATCAGCAGGTTCAGTTGTTCGCCCTTGATGCCCTCGGACAGGGGCTTCTTGTTCTGCTCAGCGCCAAGGTGCGGCAAGAGGTCGCTGATGACGAGGCGGGGCTCTCCGCGCTCCCCTCCCAGGGTCACGGAGAGCGTGCGCCCATCCTTCATGGCCACGACGCCGTGCAGCTCGAGGGGGATCGTCACCCACTGGTACTTCCGGATGCCGCCGTAATAGTGGGTCTTGAGGTAGGCCAGCTCGCTGTCCTCGTAGAGCGGGTTGGGCTTCAGGTCCAGCCGCGGGCTGTCGATGTGGGCCGCAGTCATCTGAACCCCCTCCGCAAGGCCAAGGCGACCGACGACCGCCAGGATCAGCATCTTGCCGCGGTTGTTGAAGAACACCCGGTCCCCGGCCTCAAGCGCCATGCCCCGGACGTAGGGGCGAAAGCCCGCCGCCTCGGCCAGCCGCACGCTCTCCTGAACGCACTCGCGCTCCGTCTTCCCCGCGTCGAGAAAGGCCTTGTACGCCGTGCAGTAGGCGTTCATCCGCTCCCGCTCCTCTGCGCTCAGGCGCTCGTAGCCGTTTTTGGGCTCGACGCATACCTTCTTCTTCCATTCTTTGGCGTTCATGAAAAAACCTCCTTGAAAATCGGGACTTCATAAAGATATCCGGCGGAAGGCCGACGATGCCCTCGCCGGCGACTACCGGCAAAACAGGTGGCACTGCACGAAGCGGCCCGGCTCCACCTCGCGCTCCGGCGGCAGCTCGGCGCTGCAGACGGGCATGGCACAGTCGCAGCGCGTGTGAAAACAGCAGCCGGACGGCAGGTCCATCGCGCTGGGGATCTCCCCACGGATGCCCGCGAAACGGTTCATGTTGTGCCCGGAGAGCGTGGGGATCGACGAAAACAGCGCCTTCGTGTAGGGGTGCATGGGGTTGGAGAAGATCTGATCCCGGCTCCCCTTCTCCACGATACGCCCCAGGTACATCACCCCCACCTCGTCCGAGATGTGCTTCACCACGGACAGGTTGTGAGCGATGAAGAGGTAGGAGAGGCGAAACTCCTCCTTCAGCTCCATGAGGAGGTTGAGGATCTGCGCCTGGATCGACACGTCGAGGGCCGACACGGGCTCGTCCGCGACGATGAACTCCGGGTTCACCGCCAGCGCCCGCGCGATGCCGATCCTCTGGCGTTGCCCGCCGGAGAACTGATGCGGGTAGCGCGAGGCCTGCTCCGGCCGGATACCAACGCGCTCCAGCAGCGCAAGCACGCGCTCCCGCGCCTCACGGCGCCCCGCGACGACGCCGTGGAACAGCATGGGCTCCGACAGGATGTCGAAGACGCTCTGGCGCGGGTCCAAAGACGCATAGGGGTCCTGAAAGATCATCTGGAGCTTTCGGCGCAGCGGCAACATCCGACGCTCCGACACGTGGGTGATGTCCTGCCCGCGGTAGGTCACCGTGCCCCCCTTGGGCTCCAGCAGGCGGATGATGCTCCGCGCCGCCGTGGACTTCCCGCAGCCGGACTCCCCCACCAGGCTGAACACGCGCCCCTCCGGCACGTCAAAGCTGATGCCGTTCACGGCGTACACGACGCGCTTGCGCCGCACCACACGGCCACGCTCAAAGCGAATCTGGCTCAGGAGCGAACGGTCCAAATCAAAGCGCTGTTCCAAGCCCCGGACGGAAAGGATGGGGGTCATGATCTCACCTCGCGATGGATTGGAAAGTGACAGGCGACGCAGTGGCCGGGCTCGAGCTCCCGCAGCTCTGGCACGGAGGTTCGGCACAGGTCCTGCGCTCGCTCGCAGCGCGGGCTGAAGCGACAGCCCTGGGGCAGGTCGAACATGTTGGGAACGATGCCGGGGATGGTCTTGAAGCGCCCCTGTTCGCGGTTCAGGTCCGGGATGGAGTTGATGAGGCCCAGGGTGTAGGGGTGGAGGCTCCCGTCGATCACGGCACGGGCCGACCCGCTCTCCACGATCCTGCCGCAGTACATCACGTTGATACGGTCCGCGATCTCCGACACCACGGCCAAGTCGTGGGTGATGAGCATGAGGGAGCATCCCTCGGCATGAATCAGGTTCGTCATGAGGCGCAGGATCTGGGCCTGCACCGTCACGTCCAGCGCCGTCGTGGGCTCGTCCGCGATGATGAGGCGCGGGCGCGCCGCAAGGGCGATGGCGATGACGACCCGCTGACGCATACCGCCCGAAAACTGATGGGGGTAGCTCCCCAGCCGCCCCTCCGGGTTCGAGATGCCGACGGAGCGAAGGAGCTCCACGCTGGCCCTGCGCCGTTCAGCCCGGCCCATGGAGGTGTGCAGCCGCAGGACCTCGTCGATCTGCTGGCCGATGGTGTACACGGGGTTGAGCGACGTCATGGCGTCCTGAAACACCATGGAGATGTCCTTGCCGCGCACGCGGTTCATCTCCCGCTCGGAGAGCTTCATCAGGTCGCGTCCCGCAAAGAGGATCTCTCCCGACTCGATCCTCCCCGGCTCGTCGATCAGGCGAATCACCGAAAAGCCCGTCACCGACTTGCCGCCTCCCGACTCCCCCACCACGGCCAGGACCTCCCCGACGCGGATGTCGAAGGACACGTCGTCCACGGCCTTGACGACGCCTTTAAAGGTATGGAACCACGTTCGCAGGCCCTTCACCTGCAGAAGCAAACGGTCATCCATGGCGCGCGCCTCACTTCAGATTGGGGTTCATCTCGTCGCGCAGAAAATCGCCGAGAAGGTTGATGCCAAACACGATGATCATGATGTAGAGCCCCGGCAGGATGGACACCCACCACAGGCCGCTGTAGAGCACGGTGAAGCCGTTGTTGCAGAGCATCCCCAGGGAGGGGCGCGAGATCGGCACCCCCAGGCCCAGGAAGCTCAGCGTCGCCTCCGTCAGGATGAAGCCCCCCACCTGCATCGTGGAGAGGACGACGATGGAGGCGAAGACGTTGGGCAGCACGTGCCGGAACAGGATGCGCCAGTTCGGCAGGCCGATGACGTGGGCCGCCTCGATGTACTCGTTGCGCTTGACCGAGAGCGTCTCCCCCCGCACGGTGCGGGCGTAGCGCACCCAGCCCACCAGCATGAGGGACAGGAGGATGTTCGCCACGCTCCGCCCCAGGATCGACATGAGAAAGAGCGCGATGAGCATGGAGGGGAACGAGAGCTGAACGTCCGCGATGCGCATGATGAGGGCGTCCACCTTTCCTCCGAAGTAGCCGGAGACCAGCCCCAGCACGATGCCGATAGCACTGGCCATCAGGGTGCCCAGGAGGCCGATGACCAGGGACACCTGACTGCCGTAGACGATGGCACTTACCATGTCGCGCCCCTGCTGGTCCGTCCCCAGCAGGAACTTCGGGTCCCCGCCTTCCATCCAGAACGGCGGCTTGTAGGCGTCGGCCAGTTGGAGCTCCGCCATGTTGTAGGGGTCCTGAACCGTAAAGTAGGGGCCGATCAGGGCCACCAGCAGCACGAAGAACACGATCAGTGCACCGGCGACGGCCGTCGGCGAACGGCGAAAGTTGTGGAAGAACTCCGACTGAAAAAAGGCGCGGAGCCGGCCTTTCCTTGTCTCTGACATGCCCGTCCTCCTATCGCAGGTCGATGCGCGGGTCGATGACCACATAGAGCAGGTCCACGACGAAGTTGATGGCCACGAACATCACGGCGACGAAGAGGATGTACGCTGCGATGATGGGCCGGTCCGCGCTGGACACCGCGTCGATCAAGAGCTTTCCGATGCCCGGCCAGGCGTAGATGGTCTCCGTGATCGTCGTGAAGGCGATCAGGTTGCCCAACTGCAGGCCGAACACGGTGACCACGGGGATCAGCGTGTTCTTTAGGGCGTGTCCGAAGAGCACCCTTCCGGTGGAGACCCCCTTGGCCCTCGCGAACTTGACGTAGTCCCGGCGCATGTTCTCCTGCATCCCGGCCCGCGTCAGGCGGATGATCGTCGCCACGTTGCCGAGGGCCAGCGTGATGGACGGCAGGACGACGTGGGCCCAGCCATCCGCGGTGGCAAGGCTCGTGGGCACGCCCAGAATCGTCCCCACCGCACCGCGCCCGGACACGGGCAGCACGCCGAGGTAAAGCCCGAAGAAGTAGATCATCACCATGCCGATCCAGAAGGAGGGCATGGATATCCCCGCGATGGAAGCGGCCATGACGCACCGGCTAAACCGGCTCTTGGGGTAGGCCCCCGCCCACACGCCAAGGGGAACGCCCATGACGATGGAGAGGATCATGGCCACCGCCACGATGTCGAGCGTGGCCGGAAGCCGTTCGGCGATCAGCGTGAGCGCCGGCAGGCGGTACATGTAGGACTGGCCGAAACGGCCGTGAAGCACGTTGTTGAGGAATATCCCGTACTGCACGTAGAGGGGCTTGTCCAACCCCAGTTGGGCCGACACCGCAGCGATTTCCTCCGGCGTGGCGTTCTCGCGCACCATGAGGTACACCGGGTTGCCCAGCACGCTCGTCAGGACAAAGACGATGAGCGACACGGCGAACATCACCAGGACCAGTTGCACCAGCCTCCTGGCAAAAAACTGAAGCACAACGTCACCTCCAAAAATTTTATGCGGGGAGCGCCGGAAAGTGCCTGAGGCGTCACAAACGGGCACGGTCCAGGGAGAGGACCGTGCCCATTGCCCATACCGGCGTTTTTACGAAAGGGGCTCATGGCCCCAAGGAAGAAGGCCTGAGTCCGTCAATCCTTAAAGGACACGTCCCAGGCGTAGACGTACTTGTTGTACCTGGGCGCGTAGTTGATGCGGCTGCCGACGGCGTAGAGGTCCATCTGGAAGTGCAGGGGGATGTAGGCCGTATCGTCCGCGGCCAGCTTCCACGCCTGCTTCACCAGGTCGGAGCGCTTTTCCGCGTCCGCCGTCTGCATGGCCTCCTCGATGAGCTTATCGACCTCCGGGTTCTGGTAGTAGCCGCGGTTCACCCCGCCCCAGCCCTGCTTCACGTACTCGCCGGGCTTCATGGAGTAGATGCAGTCCATCGCGATCAGGGCGCCCTCGCCGCCCGCGTCCGCCCAGCCGGTCTGGCAGAGGTGCGTGTTGTCGCCGCTCTTGTTGGTGGCGCCGATGTAGGAGAAGAAGACGTTGCGGGACATCAGGTTCAGGTTGACCTTGATCCCCACCTTCTCAAGGTAGCCGGCTATGGCTCCGGCGATCGCCGCGTCGTTGATGTAGCGGTCGTTCGACGCATCGAGCGTCACCGTGAAGCGCATGCCGTCGGCCTGGCGGGGGTACCCCGCCTCGTCCAGCAGCTTCTCCGCCAGGGCGGGGTCGTAGGCCAGCCGCTTGACGTCCGGGTTGTAGCCGTTGTAGCCCTCAGGGCAGTAGGTAGCGGCGGGCACGGCGTAGCCGTTCATGACCTTGGAGATGATCTCGTCCTCGTTGATGGCACGGTACATGGCCTCGCGCACCCGCTTGTCCACCATGGGGTTCTTCCCCGTCGGGGAGACGAGGGGGAACTTGGAGTCCTTGCTGGGCGACTCGACGCAGGACGGGTTCAGGTAGATGATGCGAAGGCTCGGCGCCTTCAGGATGGTGATGTCCTTCTGCTTCTCCAGCATGGACACGTCGCGCACCGGCACGTCCACGATCATGTCCACGGCGTTAGTCATCATGTTGGCCGTCCGCGTCCCCGCGTTCGTGATGGGCTTGTAGGTCACGTTCTCCGCCTGCGGCTTCTCGCCCCAGTAGCCCTCGTTGCGCTTAAAGACGATGCGGTCGCCCCGCACGTACTCCGCCAGCTCGTACTTGCCCGTCCCCATTGGGTTGTTGGCGTTGTAGTCCTCGTCGTGGGCCTCGCAGGTCTCCTTGTCCAGGATGTACACGTCCTTCAGGTGGCAGAGCAGGAGCGCGTTCGGCGCCTTGCAGGTCACCTTGACGGTGTGGTCGTCCACCTTCTCGTACTTCTCGACCGTGGCGAACGCATAGACGAAGGCGGACTTGCCCGCCAACTGCCCCATGTCGAAGGAGTAGATGACGTCGTCCGCGTTGAAGTCGTTTCCGTTCGTGAACTTGACGCCCTTCCTGAGATGGAAGGTCCAGACGGAGGCGTCCTCGTTCACGTCCCAACTCTCGGCCAGCAGGGGCATGAACTTCAGGTCCCGGTCCAGGTCGATGAGCGGCTCAAAGACGTGCTGCATGATGGCGTTGTTGATCGTCTCGTTCAGCGTAAAGGGGTAAAAGGAGTGGGCGTCCGCCGTCAGCCCGATGGTGACGTCGCGCGGGCCCGCCGCCCAGGCGCCGGAGGCCGAGAACACCAGCCCTGCCAACAACAAACACAGGATACTTCGCTTCATAAATCGCTTCCTCCTCATGGGGTAGATTGCAGGAACGTCCTGCTGCCGTGATAGAGTATACCTCAAAAGCTCCATCTGCGGGGGAAAATAAAGGACGCCGGACCGGGACGCCCTCCCCGCCCCCGCCGGCTCAGGACGCCATGGGCGCCGTCAAATAGGCGGTCAGAAGCCGAAGGGCGGCGTCGATGGAGTCCGCGTGGGTGCGCTCATAGCTGTGGGTCGCCTCCGCCGCCGGACCGAAGCACAGGGCGCGGACGTCCTTCCCCGCCTTCAGGCAGGCCGAGGCGTCGGAGCCGTAGTTCTGGTAGGCGTCGATGCGGTAGGGGATGCCGTTCGCCTCCGCCAGGGCCTTCAACTGACGCACCATGCGGCGGTCGTAGGGCAGGGCGCCGTCGCGGGAGAGGATCGTGACCGCGTGCTCGCTGGACGCCGTCCCCTCCGCCACGACGCCGATGTCAAGCGCCGCCACTTCCTCCGCGCGCGGCGGGATGGCGGGCGTGCCGTGACCGATCTCCTCGTAGTTGCTGAGGTAGAGGTGCGTCGTGTGAGGCAGCTCCACGCCCCGACGGCGAAAGTCCCGGACGGCCGTCAGCAGGATGGCCACGCTGAGCTTGTCGTCCAGGAAACGGGACTTGATGAACCCCGTCTCCGTCACCACGCTCCGCGGCTCAAAGGAAACGATGTCCCCCGCGTGGATCCCCAGGGCCTCCGTGGACGCCTTCGAGCTCGTCATCACGTCCAGGCGAACCTCGACGTTCTCCTCCGTGCGAGGCTCGTCGCGCTTGTTGATGGGCGTCGCGTGCCGCGCCGCCCGATCCGGCAGGAGCGTCCCGTCGTAGGCCGCCCCATCCAGGGTGTGCACGGTGCAGTTCTCGCCCTCAAAGCTGCGCCAGTCGTAGCCCCCGATGGGGTAGAGGCGCAGGCGGCCATTGTCCTTGATCTCGTGCACCACCGCTCCCAGCGTGTCCAGGTGGGCCGCCACCACGCGCTGGCGCTCGTCGTCCCGCCCGCTCAGGACCGCCAGCACGGCGTCCTTCGCCGTCCGGGTCGTGGCAAGCCCCGCGTCCCTCAGCTCGCGTTCCGCCACGTCCATGACCGCAGCGCAGTCCCCGGACACGGAGGGGATGCTCAGCAGCTTCAAGGTCAGGTCCACCACGTCCTCCACCAGCACATTCTTCTCGTAGCGCAAGGTTCTAACCTCCATCCGCTCGCCCGTCACGCGACCCTGGCAAGCCTCACGGCCGTGCCGCTGCAGGCGGCCATCAACATGCCGCCGTTGGGCCCCAGCACCTCGTAATCGACCCGGACCGCGAGGACCGCATCGGCCCCCAGCGCACAGGCCCGCTGCTGCATCTCTTCCAGGCTCCTCTCCCGCGCATCCTGCAATTCCTCCTCGTAGCCCCCAGAGCGGCCCCCGATGATGTTCCGGATGGCCGCTCCGAAGTCCTTGATGAAGTTGACGCCCAGGATCACCTCGCCCGACACGATGCCGAGGTAGCCAACGACCCGCCACCCCTCCAGGTCGTTCGTCGTGGTCACGATCATGCCGATCCCTCCTCAAAAAATTGACACGACGGCATTGTAGCACGCGAAGCGCCGAAAGGACACGTAAAACAAAGAAAGGGCCGCCGACGTGTCGGCGGCCCTGCGAAAGGTTCGGTGTATCGCGCTTTCCTTCTTGCGCCCTCCGGGCGCAGAGAGGTCTATCAGCGCTCCTTCTTCGGCCTGGCGCCCAGGTTTTTCGTCCGCACCAGCCCCACCTGTTTCGATATCTCGTAGGGCTCGGAGAAGTCCACGAGCCTCTTGCGCTCCTCCGTGACGGCAATGCCCGAACAGATCATGTCAACCCGTCCCTCCTCCACCGCCGAAAAGAGCGCGTCGAGAGGGTAGGCGACGACGCTGAGCTCCATGCCCAGCTTCCTGGCGACGGCGGCGCAGACCTCGACGTCGATGCCCGTGAAGCCGCCCTCCTTCGTCATGTCGTAGGGCGAAAAATCCGGCCCCATCCCCACCGTCAGTTTTCCGCCGGCGGCGGCCCCGTTGAGGTCGATGTCCTCCGGCCTCGTGGAGTCCGGGTCCTCCCGGTACTTCTGCACGATGGCCTCAAGCGTCCCCTCGGCCTTGAGCTCCGCCAGGGCCCTGTTCACCTTCTCCAGCAGGGCTTGGTCCCCCTTCCGGAAGCCGATGGCGTACCGTTCGGCGGACAGGAGCCCCGGCAGGATCGACAGATCCCCCGACGAGGCCTTGACGAACTGCATGGCGGAGGCCTCGTCCATGACGGCCGCCTGGACCTTGCCCAGCTTCAGCGCCTCCGCGACGTCCTCCCCCCGGTCGAAGGCCGTCAGCCGATCCTTCGCCCGGTCGCCAAGGAGCGCCCTCGCGAGCCCCTCCGCGCTCGTCCCGCGCTGAACGCCAAGCTTCGCCAGCCTCAGGTCCGCCGGCGTCGCGAACGTCAGCTCCTTCTCGACCGGACAGGCTCCGACCGCCGACGCCGGGACCGCACGGGCAAGAGCCGCCAGTGCAGCGCCCCCCAGAAAAACCGCGAACAAAAACCTTTTTATCGAAAAGACCTCCATTCATAATAGTGATGACACGTCCATATTATAACAACAAAGCGCCGGCGGGTGACGCTCGCTCCTGATCCAGAGTATCTCATGACAAAATTGAGATAAAATAAAGACAGTAGTCCGTGAACCACAGTATGACCAACGTGTACTGGCAGACATGAAAACGCTCATAGGGCACGCCGTCACGCCTTGCACGACGACCGATGGGGACGAAATCAGGCATTGATCTACTCAGGTGACTTTAACAAGGGGGGATTTTTCTATGGTGAAACTTTACGATGAGGGCGTATACCTCATCCATGGGGCGGAGGTCGTCCGGGAGTCAGAGGCGGCTAAAGTCCGCCAGTTGACCGGAAAGGACGCGGACAGGGCGACGGCCTTGCAGGGGACCATCGCCTGGGGCATACTCTCATCTCACAACACGTCGGCTTCCATGGAACGCCTGAAGATCAAGTTCGACGCCATGACCTCCCACGACATCACCTTCGTGGGCATCATCCAGACGGCACGGGCTTCAGGGATGGAGCGCTTCCCGCTGCCCTACGTCCTGACGAACTGCCACAACTCGCTCTGCGCCGTGGGGGGCACCATCAACGACGACGACCACCTCTTCGGCCTCAGCGCCGCAAAGAAATACGGCGGCATATACGTCCCGCCCCACATCGCCGTCATCCATCAGTACATGCGGGAGAACTTCGCCGGCTGCGGAAAGATGATCCTGGGCTCCGACTCCCACACCCGTTATGGCGCCCTGGGGACCTTGGCCGTCGGCGAAGGGGGCGGCGAGTTGGTAAAACAGCTTTTGGACGATACTTACGACATCGCTCGGCCCGGCGTCGTGGCCATCTACCTCAAGGGAAAACCCGCGCCCTTCGTCGGCCCCCACGACGTGGCGCTCGCCATCATCCGCGCCGTCTACAAGGACGGATACGTGAAGAACAAGGTCATGGAGTTCGTGGGACCTGGCGTCTCCTCGATGACGACGGACTATCGCAACGGCGTGGACGTCATGACGACGGAGACCACGTGCCTGTCCTCCATATGGCGGACGGACGGGGACACGAAAACGTTCCTGAAAAAGCACCACAGGGAGGAGGACTACAAGGAGCTGAATCCGGCGGACATTGCCTACTACGACGGCTGCGTGGAGGTAGACCTGGCGGCGGTGAAGCCCATGATCGCGCTGCCCTTCCACCCGTCCAACGGCTATACGATCGATGAGCTTTACGAGAACCTGGAGGACGTCCTCCGGGAAACCGAGGTTGCAGCGGAAAAGGTCGCCGAGGGCCGGGCGCGCTTCACGCTGCTGGATAAAATAACGCCGGACGGCAAGCTCCAGGTGCAGCAGGGCATCATCGGCGGTTGCGCGGGGGGAAATTACACGAACGTCGTAGAGGCCGCCCGCTGCCTCAAGGGAAGGTCCTGCGGTGACGACGAGTTCTGCCTCTCGCTCTACCCGTCGTCCCAGCCGGTGTTCACGGACCTGGACAGGAAGGGCTTCCTTGCCGACCTGATGGACGCCGGTGCGGTGATCCGCACGGCCTTCTGCGGCCCATGCTTCGGCGCGGGGGACACGCCGGCCAACAACGCGCTGTCCATACGGCACACGACGCGCAACTTCCCGAACCGCGAGGGCTCCAAGCCCGGTCAGGGGCAGATGGCGGCGGTGGCCCTGATGGACGCCCGCTCCATCGCCGCCACGGCGGCCAACGGAGGGAAGTTGACGAGCGCCGAAAATTTCGAGTGTCAATGGGGCGACGTGCCGGAGTACGACTACGACGACAGGGCGTACCGGGCCAGGGTCTATCAGGGCTGGGGGAGGGCGGCGCCGGAGACGAAGCTCCGTTCGGGCCCCAACATCAAACCCTGGCCGGAGATGGAGCCTCTTGCGGAGAACATCCTGCTGCGGGTGGCGTCGAAGATCCTGGACGAGGTGACGACGACGGACGAGCTCATCCCATCGGGG
Source organism: uncultured Fretibacterium sp. (assembly GCF_938030725.1). GTDB lineage: Bacteria > Synergistota > Synergistia > Synergistales > Aminobacteriaceae > Fretibacterium. The sequence goes on from NZ_CALHIQ010000128.1 coordinate 11,981, forward strand.
GAAACCTCCTCCTTCAGGAGCAATCCCTCAGGGCTTGCGGAGTTCACGCTGTCGCGGCGGGACCCGGAGTACGTGGCCCGGGCCAAGGCGGTCCAGACGCTCGAGGAGGAGCGCCGCGCCGGTCACAAACCCGAAGGCGCCGGCCTGGAGGAGGTCTTTGCCCTCATTCAAAGGATACCTGGTCAGGAGAGCGTCGATCCAATGAAGGTCGAGATCGGCTCCGTCGTGTACGCCAACCGCCCCGGGGACGGTTCCGCCCGCGAACAGGCGGCCTCGTGTCAGCGGGTGCTGGGCGGCCTGGCCAACATCGTGCAGGAGTACGCCACGAAGCGCTATCGCAGCAACTGCATGAATTGGGGCATGATCCCCTTTCACCTCAAGGGTAGGCCGGACGCGTTCGACGTGGACGACTACATCTACGTGCCGGACATCTGCAGGGCGCTGGACGGCAACCTTCAGGACATTCCAGCGTATGTCCTGAAGGACGGCCGCGCATCGGAGATTTGCCTTTACGTCCAGGATATGACGGCCGAGGAGCGGGAGATCGTCAAGGCCGGGTGCCTCATCAACTTCAACAGGAATCGACGGAAACGGGGAAAGTGAACCATGGGCACGCGCGGTCTGGCCTCCTTCGGGAGGCCAGACCGCCTTCCGCCCTTCTCCTAAAGCGAGGCCAGGTAGTCCAGACAGGTGCGGACGCCGAAGGCGCTGGCCCCCCTCGCGTAGACGCCCCACGCCTTCTCCATGAAGTCCACGCCCGCGATGTCCAGGTGGGCCCAGGGGATCGACCGATCCACGAAGTTCCCCAGGAAGATGGCGGCGAAGGTCGCCCCGCCGTAGCGCTGACCGGAGTTCACCAGGTCCGCGAAGGGGGACTTCAGCTTCTCCGCGATGTGCTCGTCCTCCGCGGGCAGCCGCCAGAAGCGCTCCCCGCGCCTGCGGGCCGAGGCCAGAAGGGCCCCCGACAGGTCATCGCTGCGCGAGAAGAGGCCCGCCCTCCAGTTGCCCAGGGCCACCGCGCAGGCCCCCGTCAGCGTCGCGATATCGACGATGGCGTCAGGGCGCATCTCGCTGGCCAGACAGAGGGCGTCCGCCAGGACCAGCCGGCCCTCCGCGTCCGTGTTGTTGATCTCGATCGTCTTGCCGTTCCGGGCGCGGACGATGTCGTCCGGCCTGAAGGAGGAGCCGGAGGGCATGTTCTCGGCCGAGGCCAGGATGCCGTGGACCTCCACGTCCAGCTTCATCTCCGCCGCGCCGCGCAGGATGCCCATGACGCAGCAGGCCCCGGACTTGTCCCCCTTCATGGTGGTCATGGATGAGGCGGGTTTGATGTCGAGCCCGCCACTGTCAAAGGTGATGCCCTTGCCCACGAACACGACCTTCCCCCGCGCCTTTCCGCCTCTGGGGACGTAGGAGAGGCGGATCAGGCGCGGAGGCGTCGCGGAGCCGCTGCCCACCGCCAGGAGCGCGCCCATGCGCTCCTCCTTCAGCCGCACCTCGTCCCAAACCTCGCAGTCCAGCCCCAGCTCCTTCGCCATCGCCTGAGCGCAGTCGGCCAGCGCCGGCGGGTTGATGACGCAGCCCGGCTCGTTGGCCAGGTCCCGCGCCGCGACCTGAGCGGCGGCGTAGGTCATCCCGCGCCGCCCCCCGGCCTCGTCCAGGCCGGGGACCAGGACCTCCCGCAGGGCGAAGGCACCCTCGTCGTCGTCCTCCTTCCGCTCCTTGTACTTGTCGAAGGCATAGCCGGAGAGCCCCGACGCCTCCCCCACGACGACGGACCAGTCGGGCGCCTCCGGGCCGAAGGGCCGCCCGGCCCCGACGTTCAGGTGCCCCATGGGGACGAGGGCGGACTCGCAGTGATGGCGCCCCGCCTCGCGCAGGGCGGCGGTCAGCGCGTTCCGCACCGCCTCGGCGCTGCAGGCCTCGTCCTCTCCGCTGCCCAGCCCCACCAGGAACAGGTTCCTCACGCCGCCGCTCAGGAGCGGCACCCGCAGGGACGTCCCCGCCTTCCCCGTGAAGTCCTTCCGCGCCGCCAGCTCCTTCACCGCATCCCGGCACGGCACCTCCGGCACCGACCTGCAGTCCTCCTCCCGCAGGAGAAGGACGACGGCCCCGCCGCTCCACCCTGCGGCGTTTCCGCCGTACACCTTAAGTTCCACCATACACAAAGACCCCTTTCATGAAATGGCCGCCACAAGTTCCGAAGGCGGAGCCGCCCCCAGGGGCGGGAGCCACGATCGAACCCGACCAACGCCCTCTAACCCTACTTCAAAACCCCCGTTTTGTCACCCCAAAAACCCGGTCGAAGGTTTTTTTGCGCAAGTGCCGGAGGTCGCCTCCGGCACGCGACCTCACTGCAGCGAACGCGCCACCTCCGGCGCGCTTTTTTGATATGATTTGATATAATACGAAAGAGCAGGGGAACCCCTTTCAATCCCCTGCGAAGCCGTTCACGAATCCGCACGAAAGGACAAGGATGTCGATGGCTTTAGGAATCGCGCAAAAAAAGTTGAAAAGGATTTTGACGTGCCTGCTTCCAGCCCTCGCCGCGGCGTTTTTTGCAGTGGGAGCGGAGGCGGTGCAGACGCGCCCGCCGCGCGTCGTGATCGACTTCGAGTACGCGGAGGCAAGGGACTTCCACGAGGGGTTGGCCGCTGTGAAGTCAAATGACGCCTGGGGCTACATCGACAGCCTGGGGCGCATGGTCCTGCCCTTCGTCTATCGAGTCCCGGAGGCGGGGCCCTTCAGCGAAGGGGTGGCCTTCGTCGGAGACCGCTACATCGACCCCGACGGGAAGCCCGTCTTCGGGGACGCCACCTTCGAGGGAGGGCTGCCCTTCAGCCAGGGGTTCGCCGCCGTGCAGCGCGGCGGCCTTTGGGGCTTCATCGACATGACGGGCCGGTTTGCCATCGCGCCGAGCTTCGAGGCGGCCGGCTCCTTCTCCCAGGGGCTTGCGCCGGTGCGGCGCAACGGCCTTTGGGGCTACGTCGACGCAGGAGGACACATGAAGATCCCACCCCAGTTCCTGAGCGCCGGACCCTTCAGCGAGGGGCTGGCCGCCGTGGAGGTCCAGGGGCGGTTCGGCTACATCGACGTGGCGGGACGGGACCGCATCCAGGCCTCCTTCGACGAGGCGGGCCCCTTCAAGTACGGCCTTGCCCCCGTGAAGCTCCACGCGAGCTATCGCGCCTGGGGCTACATCGACGCGCGGGGACGCCTCGTCATCCCCCACCGCTACAACGAGGCCCTGCCCTTCAGCGAGGGGGTCGCCGGGACGGCGACGGACGCCCGATGGAGCTTCGTCAACGTCCTGGGCGAGAACGTCCTGAACAACCAATACGACGAGGTGCGGCCCTTCAGCGAGGGCCTGGCCGCCGTGCGCCAGGAGGACCTTTGGGGGTACATCAGGGCGCAGTGAGGAACAAGTCGGACGCGCCGCTTCGACCTCGCGGACCGGCGGGCGTTCGGGCGCGGCCGCTTCCGGACCGGACAGATTCAAGAGGACTTCGTCCTCGTGTTTATTCCATAATTATTTAGGAGGAATTCAAAGTGTCAGAGAACCTCAAGCCCCCCGCGAAAAAGCTCCGTGAACTGCCCCACATCTTCGTGCTCCTCTTCTGCGTGCTCGTCCTGGCGACCATCGCCACCCACATCGTCCCCGCGGGGCAATACGCCAGGGTGATGGACGAGGGACTCAAGAGGACGGTCATCGACCCCACCTCCTTCAAGTACGTGAAGGACACGCCCGTCGGCATCTTCGACATGTTCGTTGCCTTGGAGCTTGGCCTGATCGAGGCGGCCAACATCGTCTTCCTCATCTTTGCGGCGTTCTCTTGCCTCTACCTGATGGAGAAGACCGGAGCCATCGACGCCAGCATCGCCCTGATGGTCCGCAAGGCGAAGAAGAACCCACGGTTTTCCCTGGGCCTGATCGTCGTCCTGATGACGATCCTCTCGATCTGGGGGTCGACCGGAACGCTGTCCTATGAGGAGATCATCGCCTTCTCGCCGATCTTCGTGTCCCTCAGCATCGCGCTGGGGTACGATGCGCTCACAGGCGTGGCCATCTCCGTGGTCCCGGTGGGGATCGGCTTTGCCTCGGCCACCGTCAACCCCTTCACGATCGGCGTGGCGCAGGGCATCGCGGAGCTTCCCATGTTCTCCGGCATCGGATACCGCTGCCTCGTCCTCGCCGTCATGACGGCCTTCAGCATCCTCTACGTCCTGAACTACGCGAACCGGGTGAAGAAGGCCCCCTCGAAGAGCTTCGTCAGCGACGTCGACTACTCCGACTTCACCATCGACGAGGAGAAGATGAACACGCCGTTCACGCTTCAGCGCAAGCTCTCGATGCTCGCGCTCCTCGTCGGCGTGTGCGTCATGGGCTACGGGCTGATCTTCCTGGGATGGTACATCAACCAGGTCGCCGCGATCTTCATGATCGTCTCCGTCGTCGTGGGGCTCATCAACCGCTGGGGCCCCAACCGCATCGCGAGCACGCTCTGCGACGGGCTGTCCAGGGGGGTCGTCGCCGCGCTGACCGTCGGTGTGGCCCGTGGCATCCTCGTCGTTCTCACGAAGGGCAACGTCATCGACACGCTGATCCACGGCTGCGTCAGCCTCCTGGAGAGCCTGTCCCTCTACGCAAGCGCCGTCGGCATGCTGGTGTTCCAGAACCTGCTGAACTTCCTGATCCCGTCGGGATCGGGACAGGCCGCCGTCGCCATGCCCATCATCACCCCCATCGCCGACCTCATCCACCTGAACCGGCAGATCGCGGTGCTGGCCTTCCAGTTCGGAGACGGCTTCTCCAACCTGCTGTGGCCCACGGGCTTCATGGTCATCGTCTGCGCCATGGTCAAGATCCCGCTCTCGCGTTACTATCGCTGGATCATCCCGTTCTACGCCATCTGTTTCCTGCTCCAGGTCGCCTTCATCGTCGGCGCGGTCGCGATCAACTACGGCCCATTCTAGGCCGGAGGGCGAGGACCCTGCCGGAGCACATCGCGACAGGGTCCTTTACATTTTCACGTCGGGCCGGTACAATAATAGTTATAAAATTTCTGCTCCTCAAAATTATTTCCAACGGCTTTCCCGAAATCTATTGAAATTATCTGGAGGTGGACACATTGAGAAAGGCTTTAGCGGTACTGGCAATGGTTTTGGCGGTTTCAGGGGCGGCGTACGCAGCGGAGGGACCCATCAAGATCGGCTACCTTGCCGCGCTCACGGGCGACTACGCGCAGTACGGCATCACCGAGGTCAACATGGCGAAGATGGTGGTCAGCGAAACCAACGCCGCGGGAGGCATCCTGGGGCGTCCCATTGAGCTCGTCGTCTACGACACGAAGACGCGCAACGAGGACGCGGTCAACGCGGTGCGCCGCATGATCGAGAGCGACGGCGTCTGCGTCATCGTCGGGGCCAACACCAGCGGCATCAACATCGCCACGGCGCCCATCGTGAACAAGGGCCAGGTCCCCCAGATATCCACCATCGGGACCAACCCGCTCGTGACCGTGGACAACAAGGGCAAGGTCCGCCCCTACTCGTTCCGCATCTGCTTCACGGACCCCTATCAGGGCGCGCTGGCGGCCGACCTGGCCTACAACGACCTGAAGAAGACGAAGGCCGCCATCCTGTACAACGTCGGCTCCGACTACGCCCACGGGCTCCGCGAGTTCTTCACCAAGGACTTCCAGAAGCTGGGTGGCACGGTCGTGGCGGATGAGGGCTTCCGCGAAACGGACGTGGACTACCGCGCGCAGCTCACCACCATCAAGAACTCGGGCGCGGACGTCCTGTTCCTGCCGGGGATGGGCAAGGACATGGCGCTGGCCATCAAGCAGGCCCAGGAGCTGGGGCTCGACGTCACCGTCATCGGCGGCGACGGGTACGGCGAGTTCATGAACGAGATCGCGGGCGACGCCATGAAGGGGACGTACTGGATCAACCACACCTACCTGGGGGACCCCGTCATGGCCCCGATCTTCGCGCGCTATAAGGAAGCCTACAACGACGAGTGCAAGGAGTTCGTGAACGGCACGATGGCCTACGACGCCATGTGGTGGGTCCTGGACGCCATCAAGCGTGCGGGCGTGGCCGAGGGGCCTGCGATCGCAAAGGCACTTGAGGAAACGAAGGGTCTCAAGCTGAACCACGCCACCCTCACCATCAACCCCGAGGACCACAACCCGCTGAACAAGGCGGGCATCATCCTGAAGGTCGGCGACGACTTGAACACGCAGTTCTACAAGAAGATAGAGCCGAAATAAACCGCGTTCACGGGGGGGCCCAAGGCTGGCGTTCGTCGGTCCTGGGCCCCGTTTCTATGCGGCCTCGCCCCTTTCGGAGTGCGGGCGCAGGACGCACAAGGGCCGACGATCCGGGCTCCAAAGCGTTTGGGCGGTTCCGCCTCCACCCCACTCAACGAAATCGAGGTGTTAAATTTTGAATACCTTCGTCACCCTGACTCAGCAGGTGATCAACGGGCTGTCGCTGGGGTCGGTCTACGCCCTCATCGCGGTTGGCTACTCGTTGGTCTACTCCGTGCTGCTCTTCTCGAACTTCGCGCACGGCGGCTTCCTCGTCATCGGCGGCTACATCTGTTACTACGCCCTCCTCACCCTCAAACTGGACATCTGGACGGCCTCCCTTGCCGCCCTCGTCGGCGCGGGCGTTTCGGCCATCGTCGTGGAGCGCCTGGCCTACCGTCCCATCCGTGAGCGCACGCCCGTCACGCTCTACATGCTCATCGCCTCCATGGGAATGAGCATCGTGATCGAAAACCTCTTCGTCGTGACCATCGGCGGCCGCTTCCGCGCTCTGCCGCCCGTGATCCCCATGACCCCCGTCCGCTTCTTCGGGCTGATCACGACGAGCGCCTTCGACATCCTGTCGCTGATCACGGCCGTGGTCTTCCTCATCGGGCTGCAAGTCTTCCTCGTCAAGACGAAGTGGGGGCTGGCCATACGGGCCGCGTCCTACAACCTCCGGACGGCGGGGCTGATGGGGGTCAACGTCAACCGCCTCATCGCCATCGTGTTCTTCGTCGCGGGGCTCCTCGCGGCCGTGGGGGGAATCTTTCTCTCCGTGCGCTACACGCTCTATCCCCAGCTGGGGAACGCCATCACGACGAAGGCCTTCATCGCGGCCGTCATCGGCGGGCTTGGCTCTCTGCCGGGGGCCGTGCTGGGCAGCATCATCCTGGGGCTCGCCGAGATGCTGACCGCCGGCTTCATCTCAAGCCAGTTCCGCGACCTCGTCGTCTTCGGCATCCTCATCGTGACGCTGATCATACGCCCCACGGGCTTCTTCGGCAAGTCCGTCAGCGAGAAGGTATAGGGGGGATCATCATGGTGGAAGGTTACGCATCCGGAGTCGTCACCCTTCTGGCGATCAACCTCATCGCCGCTCTGGGAGTTTCCCTCTTTACGGGCTTCACCGGCATCTTCACGCTGGGACACGCGGGGTACATGGCCATCGGCGCCTACACGGCGGCCATCCTGACCGTCGAATACGAGGTGCACTTCGTCGCCGCGATCCTCGCGGGGGGCATCCTGTCGATGGTGCTGGCCTACCTCATCGGCCTCCCGACGCTCAAGCTGGTGGGCGACTACTACGCCATCGTTTCCCTGGGGCTGGGGGAGGCCATCCGGCTCATCATCGAGAACTGGAACAGCGTCACGCGCGGCGCGCGCGGCTACCCCGGAATCGACAACTACACGTCCATGACCGTGGCCGTATCCTTCTTCCTCGTCCTGTGCGTGCTCATGTTCTTCCTGATCAACAGCCGGTACGGGCGCGCCTTCAAGGCCTGCCGGGACGACTACGTGGCGGCGTCCCTGCTGGGTTTCAACACGGCCCGCTTCCGCGTCCTGAGCCTCGCCATCTCGGCATTTTACTGCGGCGTGGCGGGCGCGCTCCTGGCGGGCTACATGTCCTTCATCCAGCCCGTCATGTTCGATCAGGTGAAGTCAACGGAGCTGGTCTCCATCGTCGTCTTCGGCGGGCTGGGGTCCACGAGCGGCTGCCTGATCGGCACGACGATCCTAACACTGGTCACGGAGCTGTTCCGCCCCATCTCCCAGTACAGGATGCTCGTCTACGGGGCCGTGCTGGTGCTGATCATGGTCCTCCGTCCGGAGGGCATCATGGGGACCAACGAGCTGACCCCGGCCTACGTCCGGCGGGTCCTGAAGCGCTGGAAGAAGTCCCCGGTCGCCGGACTGGACGAGAAGGGAGGGGGCCACTGATGAACCCGACATCGGAGAACGCGGTGCTGGAGCTGAAGAGCGTCAACAAGTTCTTCGGCGGGGTCCAGGCCGTCAGCGACATGAGCTTCGTCATCCAACGAGGGGAGCTTGCGGGGCTCATTGGACCCAACGGCGCGGGGAAGACCACCATCTTCAACCTGGTGACCGGCGTTTACGACGTGAGCAGCGGCGACATCGAGTTCATGGGCGAAAACATCAACGCACTGCGGTCCTATCAGGTCATCCGCCTGGGGATAGCCCGCACCTTCCAGAACCTCAGGCTCTTTCCGGCTTCGACGGTCCTTGAGAACGTCATGACCGCGGCGCAGCAGCACCACGGCTACTCGTTCTTCGAGGCCGTCACGCACCTCGGCCGCTGGCGCGGACGCGAGGCCGCGATCCGCAGGGAGAGCATGGAGCTCCTAAAGCAGGTCGACCTGGCGGACCGCGCGGAACAGGCTGCGGGGACCCTGCCCTACGGCCTGCAGCGCCGGCTTGAGATCGCCCGCGCCATCGCGCTTCAGCCGCAGCTCCTGCTCCTGGACGAACCAGCCGCGGGCATGAACGCCGACGAGGTGCACGAGCTCAACGAGCTGATCACCCAGCTGCATCGAAAACTCGGCCTCACCATCCTCCTGATCGAGCACCACATGGACATGGTCATGGCCATCTGCCCACACATCATCTGCATGAACTTCGGCGCAAAGATCGCCGAGGGCAGTCCGGAGGAGATCCGCCAGCACTCCGAAGTGCTCAAGGCCTACCTTGGGGAGGAGGAATGACAAATGGCTGACGAGAGAACCCCCATCCTTTCCGTTCAGGACCTCTCGGTGAACTACGGCGCCATTCAGGCCCTGAGGGGCATCTCGCTCGACGTCTTCCCCGGAGAGATCGTTGCGGTGATCGGGGCCAACGGCGCGGGAAAATCGACGATGATGAACGCCATCATGGGCGACGTCCCGCGCGCCTCGGGCAGGATCCTGCTGGAGGGCCGGGACCTGCCCCGGAGGAGCTATCAGGTGGTGACCAGCGGCGTTTCCCTCGCGCCGGAGGGGCGCAAGGTCTTCGCCCCGCTCACCGTCATGGAGAACCTCAGGATGGGGGCCTTCCCCCTCTCCGACCGCAGCGCCATTGAAGAACAGGAGCGGAAGGTCTTTGAGCTTTTTCCCCGCCTCCTGGAGCGCAAGGAACAGTACGCGGGGACGCTGTCGGGCGGCGAGCAGCAGATGCTGGCCGTCGGCCGCGCCCTCATGGCCCGACCCAAGGTGCTCCTCCTGGACGAGCCGTCCCTGGGCCTCGCCCCCATCATCATCAACGAGATATTCAAGGAGCTGACCGTCATCAACCGGAAGCTGGGCACGACGATCCTCATCGTCGAGCAGAACGCGAAGAAGGCGCTCCAGCTCTCCCACCGGGCCTACGTCATCCAGACGGGGTCCATCGTCAAGGAGGGGACGTCGAGCGACCTGCTGATTGACCCGGAGATCGAAGCGGTCTACCTGGGCGGAGGGAAGTGACAGATAAGGCTGCAGAAAGAGCGTCCGCCCCTGTTGGGGCGGACGCTCTTGATCTGGCTGTTGAAAAAATGCCAACACCCCATATGGAATTATAACCGCAACTGGCATTTCATCGTTTTGAAAACAGATAAAGAGATGAATCCGTTTACCACGATCTGGTGCTCTATAGAAAACATCTTTCTCGCGGCGACTGCCGAAGGATTGGCGTGCTCCATGAGAATCCCCATGAACGAAGAGCACGAGGCGGTAAAGAAGCGGCTGAAGGTGCCAGCAACCTATATGATGCCTGTGTTCATCGGGGTCGGTTATGCCGACCCCAACGAAAAAGAATTGGAGCAGACTGTCCCTGATTTAAAAAAAGCAACTGCATTTCGGCAGTTGGAGATGATTTGATATGTAGGTGGTGATGGTATGGAACTCAACATAAAACGATTCCATGAATTAACAAATGAAGAACTGTACGCCATTCTGAAACTTCGTGTGGATGTTTTCGTGGTCGAGCAGAACTGCACGTACCCAGAACTCGACAACTGCGATCAAGCTGCCATTCACGTGTATCTGAAGGACGAAAACGGCGTTCAGGCTTATCTGCGGGTAATGGATAAAGAGATCGAAAGCGAGTACGTTTCCATCGGTCGCGTCATCGCAGCGAAACGGAGATGTGGCTTGGGCAGCCAAATTTTGAAGGAAGGCTTACTGGTAGCGCAGAAACATTTTGGAGCAAAACAGATTTATCTGGAAGCGCAGACATACGCAAGGGGTTTTTACGAAAAACTGGGCTTTCAGCAGGTATCAGAGGAATTTCTGCTGGACGGGATACCTCACATAAAAATGATATTGCATATCTAAGGAAGCGCTGATTAATCTTCAAAAGTTGTTGAAAGCAATCAAGGAGCATCA
>NZ_CALHIQ010000129.1 GCF_938030725.1 uncultured Fretibacterium sp.
GCCCGATGGCCATGGCCGCAAGGATCGAGTTGACGTAGGACTCGAAGAGGTCCGCGCCCATGCCGGCGATGTCGCCCACGTTGTCGCCCACGTTGTCCGCGATGACGGCCGGGTTACGTGGGTCGTCCTCCGGGATGCCGGCCTCCACCTTGCCCACCAGGTCGGCGCCCACGTCGGCCGCCTTGGTGTAGATGCCGCCGCCCACGCGGGCAAAGAGGGCGATGCTGCTCGCGCCCATGCCGAAGGCCGTCAGGACGTTCACGTCGTTCAGGAAGAGGTAGGCGACGGCCAGCCCGATCAGGCCCAGGCCCACGACCACCATGCCCACGATGCTGCCGCCCGAAAAGGCGACTTCAAGGGCGCCGCCCGCCGCGTTGTCCTTCGAGTTGTCCGACGCCGCATAGGCGGTGCGCCCGTTGGCCTGAGTGGCCACGTGCATTCCGATGTAGCCCGCCCCCGCGCTGCAGAGGGCCCCCAGCACGAAGGCAAAGGCCTGCCCCACGCCAAGGAGAATCCCCAGGAGCACCGCAACGACCCCTACGAAAGGAGCCAGCCAGGAGTACTCCTTCCTGAGGAACGCCATCGCTCCCCCGTGAATGATGCCCGCAAGCTCTGCAATCCTATCGTTTTTGATGGAGCTCTCCGAGAGCTTTTGAAAGACCGTCCAGGCGTAAGCGCCGCCAAGGAGACCAAAGACCAGAGTGATGAACACAAGAACCAGCCACACAGCGAAAAACCTCCCACCTTGATTTTTTGGACGATTTCGGACGCCAACACGAAGGGCGGCGCCCCTTCCTCCCGGTGCGTCGATCCCTTCGTGGCGTCCAAAACTTCCTACTGTAGAAGATTATAGCGTATTCAGGGGGAAATCAAGGGCAAAATATCAACAAGACGGCAAGCTGAAGAAAGAAAGGGGCCGTCCTTGCGGACGGCCCCATCACCTGCACTCGACGACCGCACGCCCCGCTCTACGCGGCCCGCCTGCGCCCGCGGATAAAGGTCAGGACGAGGAAGACGACGGCAGCCGCCAGGAGGGAACCGGACAGGAGCGGGCGGAAGCGCACCCACGCCACGGCGATGACGACGAAGGACCAGGCGAGCCCCAACAGAAGGGACACCAGGCCGATCCCCGCGCCCACGAGGCTCTCCAGGATGGGGAGGACCCCCACCAGGACGGCCAGGGGGCTCAGCACGGTGCGCAGTCCCGCGATGACGACGACGATTCCAACGATGCGGAGGATCCAGGCCATGGTGCTGTTCTCGCTCTTGGCATCCTCGAACATCTTCTCCATGCTGGCCTTCCCCATGGCCAGGCGGCTGAAGGTGTAGCCGTTCGAGGCAACGTACTCTTCAAAGGTGTCGTACATCACCTTCGCGATGATGGAAACGTCCGTGGGGGGCGTGCGCCGGAACGTGACGCGCACGTCGCCGATCTTGGGCGTGCCGGGGTTCTGACCGATGTAGATGGTGCTGCCCGCCACGTGGACCAGGGCGTCCGCGGAAACGGGGGCTTCGAGGTAGCGCCTCGCGTAGAGGTCCGAAACGTGAATGGCCACCGCGATGGCCTGAAGGTCCACGCTCTCCGGCGAGAGCGCCATGGGCACGGCCCCGCCGATCCGATGCACGAGGAAGGGCGGCAGCTTGTAGGCACCGAAGGAAACGTTCTGAGCATAGAGTTCCTCGTCCTCGAAGTCGGCCAGCGTGTCGTTGGGGCCCATGTCGTTCCTGCTCAAGGGCTGGGCCGTGCTGTACATGGGGTCGTGGAAGGCCGAGGAGTCGATGGGGCTCGCAACCCACTCCCGGCTGTAGGTGTAGGTGGTGACGGTCTCCTCGCCGCCTCCCAGCTTCTTGCGCGTCTCGCTCTTCTCGTGCTCCGTCCACTGGTAGTACTCCACCTCGCGCGAGAGGGCGATGGCCGTCGTCGACACGCCGAACGCCGGGTCCGTCAACACGTCCGTCGTGTCCGCCCTGCCCATGGCGTGGACGACCTTGCCCTCCAGCGCCGGGTCCACCGTGCTGATGTCCGCCACGTCCTGCGTCTGCACCATGGCCTCGCCGATCGCCCCGGCCGTCTTGTAGGTGCGCCCCTCGTTCCACCAGAGCAGCCACGACCCCAAGAGGATCAGGACAAGCCCTGTCGCAACCCCCTTAAACGCCCCGCCGAGGCGCTCGCCCCAGCTCGTGTTCTTCGTCTCCGTGTACGCCATGCCGCAAAGTCCTCCTTAAAAAAGATTTTAAGATTCGGCTTCCAAGACAGGCCGCCTGAAATATAGCACAGAACAATGCGGGACGGAAGCGTCCGAGGCGGCGCGAAGGGGCGGTCTTCGGGGTGGTTTTTTTAACCCGACCGCGCCCGCGCCTTTTGAAATTTCCGGCCGGAATGTTAGAATGTCCAGATACGTTCCCTGCCGTCCGACCGACGGGAGGCAGGAGAACCCCTGAGAACGCCGCCCCTCTGGGGGCGATATTTTTATATAAAATTCAAATATAAGGAGAGCTGAGAATGGCATTTTTTTACGAGGAGCCGTCGCACACCTTTTCCGAGTACCTCCTGGTCCCCTCCTACTCCTCTGCGGAGTGCATCCCCGCAAACGTTTCCCTGCGGACGCCCCTGTGCCGCTTCCGCAGGGGGGAGGAGCCGCCCGTTTCGCTGAACGTTCCCCTGACCTCCGCAGTGATGCAGTCGGTCTCCGACGACCGCATGGCCGTCGCGCTGGCCAGGGAGGGAGGGCTGTCCTTCATCTTCTGCTCGCAGCCCGTCGAGAGCGAGGCGGAGATGGTGCGGCGCGTCAAGCGCTACAAGGCCGGCTTCGTGGCGAACGACTCCTCCATCGGGCCAGACGAAACGCTGGCCGACATCCTGGCGCTGAAGGACCGGACGGGGCACACCACCGTGGCGGTGACCCACGACGGCAGCCTGACGGGCAGGCTCTTGGGCATCGTCACGAGCCGCGACTACCGCGTCAGCCGCATGGACCTATCCGCCCCCGTGCGCGACTTTATGACGCCCATCGACAAGCTCGTCTTTGCGCGGGACGGCCTGACGCTCAGCGAGGCGAATGACATCCTGTGGGAGCACAAGCTGAACGCCCTGCCCGTGGTGAACAACGAGGGCAACATGGTGGCCTTCGTGTTCCGCAAGGACTACGACATGCACAAGGAGAACCCCCTGGAGCTCCTGGACGCCCAGAAGCGCTACGCCGTGGGGGCGGGCATCAACACGCGGGACTACGAGGAGCGCGTGCCGGCCCTGGTGGAGGCCGGGGCGGACGTGCTGTGCATCGACTCGTCCGAGGGCTTCACGGAGTGGCAGCGCCGGACGCTGGCCTGGATTCGGAGCCGGTACGGCGAGGCCGTCAAGGTGGGCGGCGGCAACGTGGTGGACGCGGAGGGCTTTCGCTTCCTGGCCGAGGCCGGAGCGGACTTCGTGAAGGTGGGCATCGGCGGCGGGTCCATCTGCATCACGCGGGAGGCCAAGGGCATCGGGCGCGGTCAGGCAACGGCCGTCATCGAGGTGGCCCGCGCCAGAGACCGGTACTTCGAGGAAACGGGCATCTACGTGCCCATCTGCTCCGACGGCGGGATCGTGCTGGACTACCACATCACGCTGGCGCTGGCCATGGGCGCGGACTTCTGCATGCTGGGGCGTTACTTCGCCCGCTTCGACGAGAGCCCCACGAACCGCGTGATGGTGAACGGCAACTACGTCAAGGAGTACTGGGGCGAGGGTTCGTCCCGCGCGCGCAACTGGCAGCGCTACGACTCCGGGGACTCGGCGTCCATAAAGCTGTCCTTTGAGGAGGGCGTGGACTCCTACGTGCCCTACGCGGGCACGCTGCGCGAGAACGTGACGGAGACGCTCAGCAAGATCCGCTCCACGTTCTGCAACTGCGGCGCCCTCTCCATGGCGGAGATGCGGCACAAGGCGAAGCTGACGCTGGTGTCGCCGGTGACGCTGGTGGAGGGCGGCGCCCACGACGTCATCCTCAAGGAAGCTGTCAAGAGGGCGAAGTAGGCAAGCGAAGGGGCTCCGCGGTATTCGGCCGCGAAGCCCCCACTACTCCTCCCGTTGCGTATTCAACGCTCGCCGTGAAAGGAATGACCTCTGCCCAGGATGACGCCGGTACGCAGGTAGCCATAGGTGGGGTACTCGAAGAGCACGGGCTTCAGGGTGCGGTAACTAACCTTGCCCTCCTCGTTCAGGTGGTTCTCGTTCACGAAGGTGTCCGAGATGGTGCAGATGAAGCTCTCGAAGCCCTCCGTCCTGTAGACGTCCACGACGCAACACTCCATCGTGAGGGGCGACGCCTCGATCATGGGCGTCCCCCCCGGCCCCATGGAGCACTCGAACACGCCGGACTTATCGACCTCCGCGCCGCTGACGGATCCAACGTAGTCCGCCTTGGACAGCATGGCCTCCTCCACCACGTTGAGGGAGAGCTTTCCCTCCGCCCGGATGCAGCCGTTGATGAAGTGCGCCGCCGCCAGGCTGACGAGCACGCGGTCGTGTCCGATCACCCCGACGTTGCCGACCAGCGTCCAGGTGGGCTTGTCCCCGTTCATCGCCCCCACGACGACCAGAGGCGTCGGGTACAGCGCCAGCAGGGGACCGACGTTCTTCTTCACCTTCAATCCCTCCATTCAAAGTTTCAAAACCTTGCCCGCAGGCGCAAGGCGGGCTTCCGCGTCCCTACAGGCTCTTCGACAAAAAGCTCTCGAACCCGCAGCCCAGGTGACTGACGTCCCCCAGAAGGCTCAGCTGCGGGCCGTCGTCGCCGAAATCCAGACAGGACACGCCGCAGTTGGGGATTCGGATTCGCCAATAGCTCGTGAGCGGCAGGCCGATATAGTGGCAAATCAGCACCTTCCCCACGGCGTCGTGCGTCGCGAGCAGCACGTTGCCCTCGTACTTCCCCAACGCGAGGCGCTCCAGCGCCTCCACGGCCCGGCGCCCGACGTCGGCCAGCGACTCCCCTCCCGTCCCCGGCATCGTGACCCGCTGCGGATCGGTGCGCCAGAGCTTCAGCAGGTCCCCGTCCCTTCGGGCCACCTCGTCCGTCGTCACGCCCTCCCACGCACCGTGGTTGATCTCCTGAAAGCCGTCATCGACGACGAGGGCGTCGCAGTCCGCCGCCTCGAAGATGCGCTCCCCCGTCACGCGGGCGCGGGACAGGGGGCTGGTGAGGACGGCGGCCAAGGGGTAACCCCGAAAGCGCTCGGCCACCCGGTCCGCCTGGAGCAACCCCGCCTCGTTTAGGGGGACGTCGAGCTGCCCCTGAAACCGGCCCTCCCGGTTCCACGCCGTTTCGCCATGCCGCACGATGAAAAGCCTCATCGCTTGCGTCACACTCCCCCGTTTTTCCATTTTTCCGTCCGGCGTCCGGACGTTCCGCCAAGCGCCCTTGCACCAAGGGGCGCTATCGTCCCCTCGCGCCCGGTGATATCATAAATATCATAAACAACGCACGGCAGGGTCGTCGAGGACGCTCTGCATCACACACATCATACATCAAAACAAGGAGGACGCCATGAAGTTCATCTGTTCACGGTGCGGCAAGGAGGAGAGCGCAGCAACCCGAAAGCCCCACTGCAGCTGCGGCGGCCTGTGGGACCTGGCCTGGCAGCCACCCCGTTTTTCCCTGTCCAGGGTGGACCGCAGTCGGTGGAGCCTGTTCCGCTATCGGGAGTTTATCGCGCTGGAGGACGAGAGCTGGCAGGCTGTGACCCTGGGCGAGGGCATGACGCCCGTGGTCCCACTGGATGGGGACACCCTCCTCAAGATGGAGTACTTCATGCCCACGCTGTCGTTCAAGGACCGAGGCGCCGCCGCGCTGGTCGCGCACTGCCGGGCCATCGGCGCGGAGAGCGTCGTTCAGGACAGCAGCGGCAACGCGGGGAACGCCGTGGCGGCCTACTGTGCCCGCGCGGGCATCCGATGCGAGATATTCGTCCCGGAGGGCACATCGCCCAGGAAGGTCGACATGATCCGCTCCCACGGGGCGGTCTGCACCATCGTCCCCGGCGGACGGGACCACTGTGCGGAGGTCTGCCGGGCCAAGGTGGAGCGGGAGGGCATCTTCTACGCCAACCACGTCTGCAACCCCTTCTTCTACGAGGGGACGAAGACGTACGTCTACGAGGTCTACGAGCAGTTGGGGCACATTCCGGAGAACCTCATCATCCCCGTCGGCAACGGGACGCTGTTCCTTGGGGCCATCCGCGCCCTGGAGCACCTGCTGGAGAGCGGCGCCATCCCCCGGATGCCCCAGATCCTCGCGGTGCAGAGCGAGCGCTGCGACCCGCTACTCCGCGCTGCGGAGCAGGGACGGGAGGAGCCGGCGGAGGTCGTCCCATCGCCCACGATGGCGGAGGGCATCGCGATCGGCAAGCCCCTGCGGGGACGCGAGATCCTGGCCCTTGGCAAAAAGCACGGCGTCCACTTCATCCACGCCCCGGAGGAGAGGATACTGGACGCGCGCAAGGCCCTGGCGCGGCAGGGCATCTACTGCGAGCACACGGCGGCGGCAAACTACGCGGCCTGCCTTGAGTACCGCCGGCAGCACGGGATGACGGGGGAGTGCCTGCTGCCGATGTGCGGCGCGGGCCTGAAGTCCGACCACTGACTTTCAGAAATGAAATACTGAAATCATAGAGGGGGCCGTTCTCGATGGAGCAGCCCCCTTTCACAGCGCCAGGCCCACCGCGCAGAGCGCGAGGAGCGCAGCCATCGCGATGTTGACCGCCATCCTATAGTCGGCGAAGACGCGGCGCAGCGCGACGCCGGCGAAGATCCACGCCAGGTTGCAGATCGGACCGGTGAAGGGAAGGAAGAGCCCGACGGCGAGGAGCGTCCTGAACGAGCGGGTGTGCGGCAGCACGTAGGCGGAGAGCGCGGTGACGCAGAAGACGATGACCTTCACGTTGGTGAGCTGGACCAGGAGCCCCGTCGTGAAGTTGCAGGACTCCCTGCACTCCCCCCGTGAGTCGTCGTCGCTCCTCAACATCTGGAACGCCAGCCACAGGATGTACGCCGCGCCGATGTAGGACAGGACCTTGACGTATCGATGCAGGACCGTGCCCAGGAAAAACGTCACGAACACCGCCCCCATGGCGTCCAGGAAGAAGCCCACGAAGAGCCCGCGCCACTGTCGAAGGGCGCACTCCCGCCCATATTTCAGCGCGGCGGCCAGCGAACAGAGGTTGGCCGGCCCCGGCGTGATGCCCGTGATGAAACAGTAAAAAAGGAACGACGGAACAAGCGACAAAGGCATTCTGCACACTCCTTCGCGGCGTTTAAAGAGGCTTTACGATCCCGTGAGGGTTCAGGCATGGACTGCCCACAACCGAGCGAAGGACGCGGGATGGCCGCGTCCTTCGCTCATGCCGTCTTTAGACAATTATAGCGTAAGACCTGTCCAGAAAGCCCCAAGGGCCTACTTCACCTCGCCCCGTTTCTTCTTCGCGTCGTAGTCCTTCACGACCCGGCGCAGCGTGAGGGAGAGGATGAGCAGCCCCACGAGGTTGGGCAGCGCCATGAGCCCGTTCAGGGTGTCCGAGATATCCCAGATCTGATTCAGGAAGACGTTGCCCGCGGAGCCGAACAGCTGCGCGCCGGACGCACCCAGCAGGATCATAGCGATCCACAGCACCTTCATGATGGGCTTGAACCAGACGCCGAACAGGTAGGTGACGGCCGTCTCCGCGTACCAGTACCAGCCCAGGATCGTGGTGAAGGCGAAGAGCAAGAGGGCGATCGACAGGACGTAGCGGCCCAGCCCCATGCCCAGGGCGTTCTCAAAGGCCTGCAGCGTCAACTGGGCGCCCGTGAGCTCCGGGGAGCCCGTCAGCGTGCCGGTCGTTAGGATGACCAGGGAGGTCATGGTGCAGATCACGATCGTGTCCACGAAGACCTCAAATATCCCGTAGAAACCCTGCTGAACAGGGTGCTCCACGTGCGCAGTGGCGTGGACCATAGGGGCGGAGCCCATGCCCGCCTCGTTGGAGAAGACGCCTCGCGCGATCCCCTTCTGAACGGCCTCCTTGACGCACCAGCCGGCCAGCGCTCCGGGCACCGTTTCGCCAGGGTTCTCAAACGCCAGCTTAAAAACGGTGGCAACCGCTTCCGGGATGTGGGCGGCGTTCATAACCAGGACGACGATCGACGTGATGATGTAGAAGACGGCCATGACGGGGACCAGATACGTCGTGACCAGGGAGAGGCTCTGCAGCCCCCCGATGATGACCAGCCCCACCAGCACAGCGATCGCGATGCCGCTGTACAGGTGGTCGACGCCGAAGCCCATCGACAGGCCCTCCGCCGCGGAGTTGGCCTGCGTGGCCGCGCCAATGCCGAAGGACGCGAGGAAGGCGAAGACGGCGAAGATCACCGCGAGCCACTTCTGCCCCGCGCCGTGCTCCAGGATGTACATCGTGCCCCCGCGCCAGTCGCCGTGGGCGTCCTTCTGCCGGAAGTGGACGGCCAGGGTAACCTCGGCGAACTTGGTGCACATGCCGAAGAAGGCGGAGATCAGCATCCAGACGAGCGCACCGGGACCGCCCAGGTGCAGGGCCGTCGCCACGCCGGCAATGTTGCCCGTGCCCACCGTCGCGGCCATGGCCGTCGCCATCGCGGCAAAGGAAGAGATCGACTTGTCGGCCTCGTTGGCACCCCGCGCGGACGTGAACACCTCCTTCATGGCCACCACGAAGTAGCGTATCTGCGGAAGCCCCAGCAGGAGCGTGAGGTAGATGCCCGTGCCCACCAGGAGGATCAGCACGGGGGCGCCCCAGACGAAACGGTTGACTACGTCGTTCACCTTCATGATGGCGTCCATCACGGACGTTCCAGCAGCTACGTCGGCAGAAATCGGGTTCATGATTCCATCTCCTTTTTCAAGATTACAAGATTAACTGCTGTTTTGAATATTTAGCCGTTATTGAAGCCCAAAAAAATTCCCGCCTCCCCTCCTGCTTCCGGCCTCCGTGCAAGAGCGAACCGTCCGGGCCGTCCCCGCCTTGGACGTTTACGTCTGCGTTCGCCTATCATACCACACCCCGCTCCATTTAAGCACGAATCTTCTAAAAATATTCTCGCCTCCGCTTCAAAGCGTTCACGGTTTCGGCGTTTCGGGTTATAATCAACCGCGAGAGCAACGATAAGACTTTCGGTCAATTCGTACCAGGCGGAGGAGGGCGGCAGGCGCAACAGGCCGCGGGCCGGGGCGAAACTCCATTCAATTTTCAGGAAGCGACGACGAGCGTCCGCGGGACACCATGCCTGCGGGGGCTGGCCGGCGTCTTCTTCGAGCGCGGCGCGGCAACGCGCCGAAAGGGCCGCCGCGGCATCGGGCGACCGAATCCTTCTGGGGGGAAAACATCATGAACGCATCAAAGGTATTCTTCACGGACATGCACACGACGCCTGAGGAGAACCTGCTGCAGAAGCTGAAGCGCCTGATGAAGGCCGCAGGGTTTGAGGCCCTGCCCTTCAAGGGCGGCAGGTTCGCCGCGGTGAAGGTGCACTTCGGCGAGCCGGGGAACCTGGCCTTTCTGCGGCCGAACTACGCCCGCGTCGTCTGCGACTACGTCGTTCAACTGGGCGGGCGCCCCTTCGTGACGGACTGCAACACGCTCTACGTCGGAGGACGCCGGAACGCACTGGACCACCTGGACAGCGCCTACGCCAACGGCTACAACCCCTTCGCCACAGGGGTCCACACCATCATCGCGGACGGCCTGCGTGGGCTGGACGAGCGGTTGGTCCCGCTTGAGGGCTGCACCTACGTCAAGGAGGCCAAGATAGGCTCGGCCATCATGGACGCGGACGTCATCATCTCCCTCTCCCACTTCAAGGGGCACGAGCTGACGGGCTTCGGCGGCGCGCTGAAGAACGTGGGCATGGGCTGCGGCTCCCGCGCCGGTAAGATGGAGATGCACAGCGCGGGTAAGCCCCACGTGGAACAGGAGAAGTGCATCTGCTGCGGCCGGTGCGTGCGCATTTGCGCTCACGACGCGCCCCACGTGACGCCGGGCAAGGGCGCCTCCATCGACCACGACCGATGCGTGGGCTGCGGCCGGTGCATCGGAGCCTGCCCGACGGACGCCGTCGTCCCGGACTACGACGAGGCCTTCGACATCACCAACTGCAAGATGGCGGAGTACACCAAGGCCGTCATCCAGGGCCGTCCCCACTTTCACATCAGCCTGGTCGTCGACGTGTCCCCCTTCTGCGACTGCCACGCGGAGAACGACATCCCCATCGTGCCGGACGTGGGAATGTTCGCCTCCCTCGACCCCGTGGCGCTGGACCGCGCCTGCGCCGACGCCGTAAACCGCCAGCCCGCCGTCGAAGGGAGCCTGCTGGCCAAAAACGGCCACGCCCACCACGACCACTTCACCGACGTGTCGCCGGACACGCACTGGATATCCGCCCTCGAGCACGGCGAAAAGATCGGCATCGGCACGATGAACTACGAGCTGATACAGATTTAATCCAAAATTGGCTCCGGTCGTGAAGGGACTTTCCAAACCATGAGCCGAGCGAGGGGGGCGCCACGGGAGCGCCTGATCTTTCACGTGGACGTCAACAGCGCCTTTCTGTCCTGGGAGGCGGCCCGCCGCGTCCGCGAGGGAGGGGCCGACCTGCGCCTCATCCCCTCCGCTGTGGGGGGAGCCCCGGAGGATCGGACCTGCGTCATCCTGGCGAAGTCCATCCCCGCAAAGCGGTTCGGCGTCCGGACGGGGGAGCCCGTTTCCATGGCGCTGCGCAAGTGCCCAAAACTCGTCCTGGCCCCGCCGGACTTCAGGCTTTACGACCGATGCTCCTGCGCCCTCATGGACGTCTGCCGCCAGTTCTCCCCTGCCGTCGAGAGGTTCTCCATCGACGAGTGCTTCCTGGACATGACGGGGACGGGCCTTCTGTACCCGGACCCGCTGGACGCGGCCTACGCCCTGAAGGACCGGATACGGGACGAGCTGGGCTTCACGGTGAACGTCGGCGTCAGCTCCAACAAGTTCCTCGCCAAGGCGGCCAGTGACTTCGAGAAGCCGGACCGCGTCCACACGCTGTGGCCCGGCGACCTGGAGGAGCGGCTGTGGCCCCTCCCCGTGGGAGAGCTCTTCTCCGTGGGCCAGGCCACGGCCGCGCGCCTCACGGGAGCGGGGATCCGCACGATCGGTGATCTGGCCCGCGCGGACCTGAAGCGCCTTCAGGCCATCGCCGGCACAAGCATGGGTCGCCGCCTCCACCGCTACGCGACCGGCGAGGACGACTCGCCGGTGCTGGCGGATCCCGCGGAGGCGAAGGGATACAGCATCTCCACGACCTTTCGGGAGGACCTGACGGAGATGAGCGCGGCGCGTCTCGTGCTCCTGGACCTGGCCGACTCCGTCACCGCCCGCATGAGGGCCGACGAGAAACGGGCGGGCGGCGTCTCCGTGACGATGCGCTCCAGCGACTTTCGCGACCGCTCGCACCAGACGCGCCTGATCGAACCCACGGACGTTACGGACGAGGTCTGCGAGACCGCCCAGCGCCTCCTGGCGGAGGCGTGGAACGGGCGGACGCCCCTGAGGCTCCTGGGGATCGCGCTGACCCACCTGACGAGCGAAGACGCCCTGCAGCTCTCGCTCTTCAGCGACGAGCGCAGGGAGAGGGCGCGCCGCATGGACAAAGCCGTGGACGCGCTGCGTCGGGACCTGGGTTTCGACATCATCCGGCGCGGCGGTGGCGCGGACGTGGGGCGCAAGTATCGGGCGCAGTTGGAGAATCGGAGGGAGCATCGCCCCTGACGCTGCCTCAATTCCTTCAGCGCGAGGATGAGGACGCCTTGACATCGCCTCGCCAAAATGATTAAAATGTTCTATAATTTCTGCGGAAGGATGACGACAGCATTTCCACCCTGCGCTTCAAGCAGTGGCGGGTCGGTGCCCCTCATCGGCAGGAGCCGAACGAGGGGACGATAAGGACACTTTAATTTTTTATGGAGGGATGAAACATGAGGAAGCTGGCTTTGGTAATGGTCCTGGCGTTGCTCTCCGCCGGCGTGGCAGTCGCCGCGGAGAAGGGTGGTATGCCGGGAGGCGGGACGCTGACCTTCACCACGGGAGGCGCCCAGGGGACGTACTACGGCTTCGGCGGCGTCCTGGCGGGCAAGGTGGGCGAGACCACCAGCACCACGGTCACGGCCATCACGTCCGGCGGCTCCCAGGCCAACGTCGAGGCCATGGACGCCGGGGACGCTCAACTGGGCTTCGTGCAGACGGACGTCGGCGCCTACGCCTACAACGGCACGCGCCTCTTCGAGAAGCAGGGCAAGGTCGAGGGCTTCTCCACCGTCGCGAACCTCTACATGGAGCAGGTGCAGATCATCACGCTAAACCCGGACATCAAGACCGTGGCCGACCTGAAGGGGAAGAACGTCTCGGTCGGCGCGGCGGGCAGCGGTGTGTTCTTCAACGCCGTGGACGTGCTGAACGCTTACGGCCTCGACGTCGAGAAGGACATCAAGCCGACATACCAGTCCTTCGGGGACAGCGTCGACGCGCTGCAGGACGGCAAGATCGACGCTGCCTTCATCGTGGCCGGTGCCCCCACGACGGCCGTCACCTCCCTGGCGGCCACGAAGAAGGTCAGCCTCGTCAGCCTTGACGACGAGCACGTCGAGGCGCTCCTGAAGGCCTCCCCCTACTACAGCAAGAACGTCATCAAGAAGGACGTCTACAACACGGACGACGACATCTCCACCGTGGCCGTTGGGGCCGTGGTCATCGCCCGCGACGACGTGTCCGAGGCGGACGTCTACAACTTCCTGTACGGCGTGTTCGAAAACCTGGATTCCATCAAGGCCGCCCACGCGAAGGGCGCGGAGCTGAACCTCGAATTCGCCGCGTCCTACAGCGCCGTGCCCTACCACCCCGGCGCGGTGAAGTACTTTGCGGAGAAGGGGCTCACGGTCAAGGGCAAGTAGCCTCACGAACCGCAACCCGTAACTGCAGCGGCTGTGGCTGGCGATACGCGCCACAGCCGCTTTTATGGGCCTTGCCGGTTCGATTTTACACCTAAAAATTTATCGAAGGGGGATCGTCTCTTATGGACTCCAACCGAAGGGACAGCGCGCCGCAGGCCGATGTCGGCACGATGCAGGACGTCGAGGCGGTGATGAAGAAGTACGACAGGGAGTCCAACGTCCGCCTCTGGGAGGGC
This sequence comes from uncultured Fretibacterium sp., assembly GCF_938030725.1. Lineage (GTDB taxonomy): Bacteria > Synergistota > Synergistia > Synergistales > Aminobacteriaceae > Fretibacterium. Next base: position 13,205 of record NZ_CALHIQ010000129.1, read on the forward strand.
GCGCCGAAGCAGGCCGTCCGCCTGCTGACCGCGGCGTTCTCGCTCTACTGCGTCTGGGTAACCCTCTACAGCACGGCCATGCCGGAGATACGGCTGAACGTCTTTCTGGGGCTCATCCTCACCATCGGCTACCTGAACTACCCCATCAAAAAGGGGGTCGCGCGGGTCAACCACTTCCCGTGGTACGACGCGCTCATCCTGCTGGCGGGCATCGTCCCGCTCTTCTATTTCGCGTGGAACGCCAAGAGCATCATCGAGATGGCGCTGCGCGTCACCAACCCCCGGAACCCGGACTACCCGTTCTACGCGACCATGGCCGTCCTGGCCATCCTCTCCACCATGGAGCTCTGCCGCCGCTGCGTGGGCATCCCCATCCTGTGCGTGGTGGGGGGCCTCATGGTCTACGCCTTCAGCACCGTCCGCTTCGGCAAGGTGCTCTACGACCTCTACTACTCCACGGGCGACGGCCTGCGCAGCACGCCCATCGTGGTCTGCGCGCAGTACATCGTCGTGTTCATCCTCTTCGGGGCCTTCCTGGAGCGCACGGGCATCTCCGCGTTCTTCATCGACCTGGCCAACGCGGTGGCGGGAGCCTCCGCTGGAGGGCCGGCAAAGGTGGCCGTCATCTCCTCCGCGCTCTGCGGCATGGTGTCCGGCTCCTCGGTGGGCAACACGGTCACGACGGGCTCCGTCACCATCCCTATGATGAAGCGGACGGGCTACAAGCCGGAGTTCGCGGGCGCCGTGGAGGCCGCCGCATCCACGGGCGGACAGATCATGCCCCCCATCATGGGCGCCGCGGCGTTCCTGATGGCGGAGTACATGGGCATCCCCTACGCGCAGGTGGCGCTGAAGGCCATCCTGCCCGCGGTGCTGTACTTCGCAGGCATTTACATCGCCGTGCACCTCGAGGCGAAGAAGCTGGGGCTGAAGGGTATCCCGCGGGAGGAGCTGCCGCGGGTCCTATCTCTGCTGCCCAAGGTGTACCTGCTCCTGCCCCTCGTCGTCTTGGTGGTCATGGTGTCCCTCAACCTGAAGACCATGCAGTTCTCCGCGACGGTGGCCATCGGCATCGCCATCCTGGTGGGGCTCGTCAACCCGGATGAGCGGCTGACCCCGACGAAGTTCATCGATGCCCTCGAGGCGGGCGGCAAGGGCACCATCACCGTGGCCGTGGCCTGCGCCATGGCGGGCCTCGTGGCGGGCTGCATCACCTCCACGGGCCTGGCCTCCCGGCTCATCACCATGGTGGTCAACATATCGGGCGGGCACGCCTTCATCGCGCTGGTCCTCACCATGGTCTGCTGCATCATCCTGGGCATGGGCGTCCCCACCACGGCCAACTACTGCATCATGGCGGCCACCTGCGCCCCCATCCTGATGTCCCCGGAGATCGGCATTCCCAAGATATGCGCCCACTTCTTCGTCTTCTACTTCGGCATCGTCGCGGACATCACACCCCCCGTCGCCCTGGCGGCCTACGCGGGCTCGGCCATCGCCAAGGCGCCCCCCATGAGGACGGCCGTCAACGCCACCAAGCTGGCCATCGCGGCCTTCATCGTGCCCTACATCTTCGCCTTCAGCCCCTCCATGCTCTTCGAGGACCTCCATCCCCTCCTTCAGATCGCGGGCGCGGGAGCGTTCCTCAACCATGCCCTGACCTTCGCCGAGGTGGCCGTCATCTGCGTCACCGCGCTCCTCGGCATCTTCGGCGTGGCCGCGGCCCTGAACGGCTACCTGTTCCGCCCGCTCAACCCCGCCTTCCGGCTCCTCATGGCCGCAGGAGGGCTCGCCATGATGGTCCCCGGCACGACTTCGGACGCCGTCGGCCTGGTGGTCCTGTGCGCCGTGTGCGCGATCCAGTGGAGCCGAAGCCGACGCGCCACAGCGTAGGCTCGTCCCGCACGCGCCCCGTTCGGCGAACGCGCAGAATGGTGGCGTACAAAGTGGTACAATTCAGGCGAGGTCGCTCGGGCCTCGCCTGAATTGTACTGGCGCGCCGGCGGCATGGAGCGGAGGAAGGAGTGTCGACGATGGGACCCTTTGCGGTGGAGCCCGCGTGCAAGGATTACCTTTGGGGTGGGACGCGGCTGAGGGACGAGTGGGGGCTGGGTGGCGGGATGCCCCGCGTGGCCGAGAGCTGGTCCCTCTCGGCGCACCCGGACGGGGACGGCAGGGTCTTGAACGGCCCCTGCGCCGGGATGACCCTGTCCTCGGCCCTGCGACAGCACCCGCAGCTCGCGTCGCCGGACGCACCGGACGCGCCCTTCCCCCTGATGGTGAAGCTCATCGACGCGGCCCTGCCCCTCTCCATCCAGGTACACCCTGACGACGCCTACGCCGCGCAGCACCACGAGGGGGAGAGGGGCAAGACCGAGATGTGGTACGTCCTCGACCGGACGCCGGGGGCCTTCCTCTACCTGGGCTTCCGGCGCGGGGTGCCTCGCGGAGAGGTCGAGCGCCGCGCCCGCGACGGGACCCTGCCGGAGCTCCTCAGGCGGATCGAGGTCCAGCCCAGGGACGCCTTCTTCATCCCGGCGGGGACCGTCCACGCCATCGGGGGCGGCATCCTGCTGGCGGAAGTGCAGCAGAGCTCCAACCTCACCTACCGCCTCTTCGACTACGGGCGCCTCGGCCCCGACGGCAGGCCGCGCCCCCTCCACCTGGAGAGGGCCCTGGACGTCGCGCACCTGGCGCCCGCCGACCCCACGCCTCCGGGCGCCCGCCCCTGGCAGGACCTCTCGGGCGGACGGCTTCGCGTCCTGGCGGACTGCCCGGCGTTCCGGAGCGGGGTCCTGAGGCTTTCAGGCGCCTGTACGATCCCAGCTCAGGGGCGTTTTCTCTCCCTCCTGTGCCTGGCGGGGGAAGCCTCCCTGTCGGGGGAGGAGGGGGTCCTTGCCGTGAGCCGGGGCACCAGCCTCCTGATCCCAGCCGGTAGCCCCGCCTGCCGTATCGAGGGAAGCGCCGAGTTCCTCCTCACGTCGGCTGGTGAAAGCCGTCCCGAAAACTTCACAATCGACGACATTAATGTATAATGATCTGGACTTAGTCTTTTGGACGCTTTAGAGGCGTTCTGCGTTTCGACGAGCCCGCCCCTGCTGCGACAAAGGGCATCTCAGGGCCGCGTCAGGCCGCCTGCAGAATGTGGGGGCAAGAGGTTGCACAGCTTCAAGGGAGGAAACGACATGCGGCTGCAGAAAAGGCTTTTTGCGATGGTCATGGGGATCCAGCTCATCTTCATCCTCCTCATGAGCATCACGACAAACTATAGAACCATGCAGGCCTTTACCTCCATAGAGCAGCGCTTCTTCACCCTGCAGATGTCGGGCGCGCAAAAAGCCGTCAACAACGAGTCCCACTCCCTCCAGAACTCGATCTCCGACTGGGGCGCGTGGGACCGCATGTACGCCTTCATGGAAACGAAGGACGTTTCGCGCTTCGAGGAGCTCCTGAACGGCAGCATCCTGCGGGCCCTGAACATCGACTTCATCGCCGTGCTGGACACGGACCTGAAGCCCATCGTCGCCTATCGGGTGGACGAGATCGGAAACGAGCTTCCCCTCGACGACGAGATGCTGGACACCCTCCACCGCTCGGCGGAGAAGATGCGCGCCGCCCAGAGCATCGACGCCATGACGCCGGACGTCTTCGACCCCGAAGAGTCCGCCTCTCCAAGCTCGGACCTCCTGAAGCTGGGGGACGACGTCTTCCTGTTCAAGAGCGCTCAGATCCTGACCACGGACTGGGGCGGCCCGGCGCGCGGCATGGTGGTGGCGGGCCGAAACTTCAACCGGGTCTTGGAGGACGTTTCCTCCTCCCTGGGGGCGCCCTGTCAGTTCCTTCCCGTTTCCTCCGACGCCGCCAACCCGACAGGGGTGGCCAGCGAGGACCAGCCCCTCGTCATCGTCACGCGCGAGGACAACACGGCCTTCGTTCAACAGCCGGGGCGCCCCATCCTGGGGACGGACACCCCCTACGCCCTGGCCTTCGTCATGCCGCGCGACATCTACGCCGAGGGACAGAGGGCCATGTACAACTCCTACGTGTGGCTCTTCTACAGCGGCATCAGCCTCGCCATCCTGATGGTCTACTTTCTGTCCCGGGTCATCCTGAAACGACTGAACACTATGCGGGGCGTCTTCACCCGCATCATCCACGAGGTCAACTTCGATCTGCGCTTCACGGTCACCCGCCAGGACGAGATCGGCGACTTCGCAGGGTCCGTCAACGTGCTGCTGGACACCCTGGAGCACGTCATCATGCAGATCCCCGACGCGCTGATCATCAACGACGCCTCGGGGCGGGTGGTGTTTCTGAACCTCGAAGCGCGGAGGCTCCTGAACCGGATGAGCTTCTCCCGCGAAACGGACACGATCTTCGTGAAGGACATCCTGAGCCGGACGGAGAGCAAGTTGCTCGGCCCCACGAGCGACCAGTTCGTCTACGAGGGGGTGTTCCGCCGGGAGGACGGCTCCACCGTCCCCGTCGAGCTCCACAAGAACACGCTGTCCCTGGGGCCGCAGCGGGTGGTCCTCTACCTGGCGCGGGACCTGACGGAGCGGCACAACCTGGCCGCCCGCATCGACTGGAACGACCATCACGACGCCTACACCGGACTGCCGAACCGCAAGTCCTTCGTCGATACGCTGAACAGGCTGCTGAAGGCGGACAACACCATCTTTGGCAAGAGCAGCGCACAGACGACTCCCCAGCCCCTCACGCTGGTGATCATCAACATGGACCACTTCAAGAGCATCAACGCCGAGGTCACCAACACGGGAGGGGACATCATCCTCGCCGTCATCGCCGAGCGCATCAAGAACGCGTTGGAGGAGCGCGGCGCCCTATTCCGCACCAGCGGCGACGAGTTCTCCATCCTCTTCACGAAGGACGAGGACGGAAAGATGATCTCCCCGGAGGAGCTGGTGACCCTCCTGAGCAAGATCCGGGATGACGTTTCCCTGCCCTGTCAGATGGGCGAGAGGGTGGTGCACCCCTCCGCCAGCATGGGCGTCCTGTTCGACGCTCTGAGCTACGACAACTCCTCCCTCATCATCGAGAAGGCCACCACGGCCCTGAAGGCCGCCAAAGGTGCCGGCCTGGGCCTCATCACGATCTACAAGGAGAAGGAGGACGGCGGCGAGGTGGACGCCTCCTTCGCCGCAAACATCCTGCGGATGCGCTACGAGATCCGGGAGGGCATCGAGCAGGAGCAGTTCATCCCCTACTTCCAGCCCGTCTATGACATCAAAGAACGGCGGCTCAGCGGATTTGAAACCCTGGTGCGCTGGCAGCACCCGACCCGAGGCTTCCTCACCCCCTACCACTTCGTGCCCTACGCGGAGCGCATCGGCGTCATCGGCGAGATCGACCGCCACATGATGCAGTGCGCCATGAAGGCCATCGCAGACTCCCCAGCCCCCTACTACTTCTCCGCGAACGGCTCCTCAAACCTGATGCAGCAGGCCAACGCCGCGGACCTGATCTACGAGATGCTCGACAGGGCCAAGATCGACTCCTCCCGTTTCGTGACGGAGGTGACGGAGAGCGTCCTCATCGACAACCTGACGGGCGTGCAAAAGGCTTTGAAAAAGCTGGGGACGCGGAACGTCCGGATTTTCCTGGACGACTTCGGCACGGGATACTCCTCCCTGGAGTACCTCCACGCCCTGCCCTTCAACTGCATCAAGCTGGACCAGTCCTTCGTCCGACGCGTCTTCGACTCCGAGCAGGACGCCAAGATGCTGCACGCCATCATCAACCTGGCCAACGCGCTGGAGATGGACACCATCGCGGAGGGCGTCGAAACGGAGGAACAGCTCGTGTGGCTGGGGGAGGCGGGGTGCCGGAAGGCCCAGGGCTACTTCTTCGCCAAGCCCCTCCCGTGGGTGGAGGCCGATGCGCTCATCAAGAGGGAATACGCGCGGCTTCTGGCGGACGAGGCTGCAGCAGGAGGAAAGAGCGCGGAATAAAGACCGGAGAAGGGCTGCCGTGCGCCTTTCGGGCGACAGGGAATCGAAAATTTTGAAGGGGCGGTGCTGCGTCATGAAACGAGTGCTGTATTTGTGTCTGTGCCTGGCTGTCCTGTACTCCGGCATCCTCCCTGCGCCCCCGGCCTGCGCAAAGGACGGGCGGGTGACGATCCTGACCATCAACCATCTTCTGGGTCAGCTCCTTCCCGTCGTGGAGAAGGTCAATCGGGACACCCTGTTCCGCGGCGGGCTGGCCAAGGCGGCCACCGTGATTCAACAGATCCGCAAGAAGGACCCGAACGCGATCCTGGCCGTGACCGGCGAGTCCGTGTTCGGGCCGATCTGGCGTTACTTCGGGGGGCAGCCGGAGTTCACCTCCCTCAGCCTCATCGGCGTGCAGGTCGGGATGATCAGCAAGCACGAGCTGGACTACGGCTGGAGCCACCTGGAGTCGGCCCTGCAGTACGTTACCTACCCCATGCTGCTCTCGAACGCCACCGTTCCGCAGAACATGGTCGACAGGCTGCGGAAGACCGTTATCGTGACCTACAAGGACTTGAACGTGGGCATCTTTGCCATGATTTCCCCCACGCTCTTTGCCGCGACAACCCGCTGGGGTGCAGAGAACAGCGACAACGCGGATTTCAGGATCATGCCGGACATCGTCGGCTCGGCCCGCGAGATGACGAAAGCCCTGAAGGAACAGGGGGCGGACGTCATCGTCATGTTCGGTGACCTCACCGAGGAGGAGAACGATGAGGTGGCCAGGGCCGTGTCGGGCATCCACCTCATCTTCGGGCGCGGCTCCAACGGAGAGAGCCCCTCGAAGCCCGTCTTCGTCACCAACGAGGCGGGCTGGACCACCATGCTGGCCTGGGGAGGGGATCGGGGCCGATTCATCGGAAAAGTCAATCTGGAGGTCAAGGACGGCAGGCTCGTGAAGGACAACTCCACCTGGGAGGTCGTCCTCGTCACGCAGAAGACGCCGTTCGACCAGAACATCTACAATATTGCCTCCGACTTCGAGGAGAAGCTCAACGCCCAGCGGGAAAAGATCATCGGCTCCTTCGAAACGGAGGTCAACACCCAGAAACCCCTCGTCCGCAGTCGGGAGATGCCCATCGGAAACTTCCTGGCGGACGCCCTGCGCAACGTGTTCAAGACGGATGTCGGCCTCGTCAACGGCGGTGCCATCCGCGCGGACAAGACGTTCTCAACGGGCAACTTCTCGGAGAGGACGTTCCTCGAGATCTTCCCCTACGGGAACGAGGTCACCCTCGTCACGGTGCCGGGCAGGATCCTGCGCCAGGCGATGGAATGCTCCGCCTCCGCCCTCATCGCGGGACCGGAGGACGACTACGACACCTCCCGCCGTACCCCGACGGGCGGCTTCCTTCAGGTTTCGGGCATTCGCGTCGTCTACGATTTGAAAAAACAGCCGATGACCTTCAACAAGGAGACCAACCAGGTCGATCAGCGGGGCGAGCGCCTCGTGACCCTCGCAATTCAGAGGGAGGGCGGTCACTGGGCCGAGGTGGACGACGACGCGCAGTACACCGTCGCCCTCAGTGCCTACCTGGCGAACGGCGGTGACCGCTACTTCATGTTCAGGGACGTGCCGCAAACCGACACCGGTACCAACGACCTGGACAGCACGCTCAGGTACATCCGGACCTTTTCCGAAGGCAAGCTAAACCTCACGAAGGACGGGCGCATCACGATCCTGACGCAGGAGGCACCGCAGCGCAAGGGCAACTGACGGAACTTTGCATCGAGAGGATGCCGCTAAACGCCCTGTACGAACGTTCGGGGTAAAAGTTGAACTCAACCTTTTGAACCGTGGAGGGACCTGAAATGAGGCAAAAGTTTTTTGCGGCGCTCTGCGCGCTTTGCATCTGCCTGGTCTTCGGTACTCTGGCGCAGGCAAAGGACGGAAGCATGACGCTCCTCACCCTCAACCGCCTGGCGGGACAGCTTCTGCCCATCGTCACCAGGGTCAACAAGGGGACCGTCGCCATCGGCGGGTTGGCTCACGCGGCGGGCGTGGTGCAGAAGGTAAGGGAAACCGAGCCCAACGCGATCCTGATCGTCAACGGAGGGTCCGTGTACGGCCCCATGTGGCGCTACTTCGGCGGCCGGCCGGAGTTCACGTCCCTGAACCTTGCGGGCGTCCAGGTTGGCACCATCGATATGCGCGAGCTGGACTTCGGCTGGGAGCACCTGAAGGACGCCCTTCAGTACATCCGGTTCCCTCTGGTCCTCTCCAACGTGGACATCCTCGATCCGGAAGCCGCCCCATTCTTCAAAAAGAACGTCATCGTCCAGGCGGGGGACCTGAAGGTGGGCTTCTTCTCGATGCTCTCCCCTCAGATCCTCACCACCACAACCCAGAAGGTCGATGAGCTTCAGCTCTCCAAGGCGGGGCTCGTGGAAACGGCAAAGGCGATGGTCGCCGACCTGAGGGCGCAGGGGGCGGATGTCATCGTCATGCTCAGCAACTTGACGGACCTCGAGAACCAGCACACGTTGGAGCAGGTCAGCGGCATTCACGCGGTGTACGGCCGCACGCTCGGCATCACGGAGGACCCGCTGCCGGGCTTCGTTCGCGGTCCGGACGACTGGCTGACGACGACGCTCTGGAGCGGGACCGTGGCCCGATTCGTCGGCAGGCTGGACCTGACGACGAGAAACGGGCGGATCACCAAGGACAGCGTCAAATGGCAGCTCCTCAGCGTGACGCCGAAGGCGGAACCCAACGCGGCCATCCTGAATCTGGCCACTCAGTACGAGGAGAAGCTGAACAAAAAACTGGAAACCATCATAGGGTCCTTCAACGTCCCGGTGGACGCTCGCAAGGAGGTCTTGCGCAGCGGGGAGTCCCCCATCGGAAACTTTCTGGCGGATGCGATGAGAACTCGCCTCAAGACGGACGTAAGCCTCGCCAACGCTGGAGACATCCGAGGCGACAGAGTCTTCCGTGAGGGGAAGTTCTCCGAGAAGACGCTGCAGGAGCTCTTTCCCTTCCAGACCCGGGTCGACATCCTCACCGTCAGCGGCGACGTGTTGCGCAAGGCGATGGAGATATCCGCCTCCGCCCTTGCGGCCCACGACGACGGCTACGACACGTCGTTTCGGACTCCCACGGGGGGCTTTCTCCAGGTGTCGGGCCTCCGAGTGGTCTACGACCTGAAGAACCCCCCGACGACCTTCAACGAGGGCGGCCTCGTCGCCCACTGGGGCAACAGGCTCGTGGACCTTCAGGTGGAGAAGGACGGCGCGTGGGAGCCCGTGGAAGATAGTGCGTACTACACCGTAGCGCTCGGCTCGTGGCTGTCGGAGGGCGGCGACCGCTACTACCTCTTCAAGGGCCTCCCCAGCCAGGATTCGGGCCTCCTGGACTACGAGATCCTGGTCGGCTACATCAAGACCTTCCCGAACGGAGCGGTGAACCTGACCCTGGACCAGCGCATCACGTTCCGGGAATAGTGCGATCGTGAAGGCGAGGCGGGACTGCCGCGGGGCAGTCCCGCTTTTTTGTGGCGTCGAGATCGAGTTTGAATTTTCCATAAGTAAGCGTGTCACTTCCGACACAGTGGTATACAATACAGTTGTACCCTATACGAAACGGGGCGTTGAGGATGGACGAACAAACGATCCAGAACGACCATGAACGTTTTGACTACGACGGATTCTGGAAAGCTCTTGCCAGAAGATTTTGGAGGGAACTCCTGAGAAGCACCATTCCCGAACTCTACGGGGATGCGGACCTGGAGCAGGACGCCACGCCTCTCGATAAGGAGCTTCAGGACACTTTATTGAAGCCGGAAGACGAGGAATAGGTGTCGGCAAAATTTGTCGATACCCTGTTGAAGATACCTCTGAAGATCGGAGGTGAGCAGTGGGTTCTGCTCCACGTTGAGGTACAGGGCCGAGGCGGCGAGGACCTTTCGAGGAGGATGATGCGCTGCTATTGTCTGCTCTTTGCGCACTATGACAAGAACCCCGTGGCGCTGGCAATTCTGACCGAGCCCCGGTCAAAGTCCGAAATGCCCGGCGTCTACGATTCTCTACAGTATGGGACACACCTCAACTACCGCTATAATTACATTGAGCTGCGCAAACTGGATGACGACGAGCTCCTGAAAAGCGATAATCCGTTTGACCTAGCGTTTTACGCAGCAAAGAAGGCATTGGGATATAAAAGCGAGGAGCAGAAAAAGTTCTTTTATCTTCTGAAGCTCACCAAGATATTAGCGTCAAAGGGTTGGAGCAGAGAGGATCGTTCGGACCTTCTGAGGTTCATCGCAAGAATCATCAATTTGAAGGACAAGGCGCTCTGGGCGCAGTATAGAAAAGATGTCAAAAGGATAAAGGGGGAGAGCGAGATGATGTCCTTTTGGGATGAGGAATTGGAGCAAAGTCGTGCAAAAGGCCGTGCCGAGGGCCGTGCCGAAGTGGTGCATCGGATGCTCGCCGTACAGCTTCCTGTGAACCAGATATCGGAGCTCACAGGGTTGACCTGCTCCGAAATCGATGCAATAAGAAGAAACGAGTCGGTTTATTCGGCTGAACCGTGATGTCATCGGGTTGTTGAACCTGGGCTGCAAGGTGGTCAATCCTCAAGGCTTTACGTGTGGCAGCATACGCTTTCGCTGCCGCTCACGGGTCGTCAGCTTTGCGTGAGCTGCCCCCTGTGCAGGGGCGTAATTTCAAACGGCCCCGACCGTCGTTCGGCGTGTCGGGGCCATTCGCAAGGCGCGTTCTACAGCGCGGATTCACGGTCCAAGTGCAGCCCCTGAAGAAACAGGCAAAGACTACGCCGTCTGTGCCGCGCGGCGGTCGCCGCTGCAATCGAACACGAAGGCCGGGGGGATGTTGAGGGGCACGAACTTGCGACGGACCTGCGAGAAGCGCGCGTTCAGCATCGGACGCATGATGTTGGAGTACTGATAGGCCACGAAGCGCCCATCCGGGCGCAGCGCATCCTGCACGGCGTTCAGGATATTCGTCCCAACCTCCCGTGGAAGGACGGTGAAGGGCAGGCTTGAGATGACGAAGTCCAGCTTCTCGATGCCCTCGTCCTTCATGATGGAGAGCAGGGCCTGCGCGTCGCCGTACAGCTTCAGGCCGGGATGCTCGCGGCGGATCATCGCCTGAAGCGCCGGGTCCACCTCGAAGACCAGCACCTTGGCGTCGGGCCTGGCACGCTTCACTACCTCCCGCGTGAACACGCCCGTTCCGGCCCCCAGCTCCGCCACGCTCAGGGCGTTCTCCCAATCCACGCAATCCAGCATCGCGCGGGTCAGAAAGCGCGAGCTTGGGGCAACGCTCCCCACCTGGCGCGGCGCGCGGAAAAAGCGCTTCAAGAAGACCATGCCCTCCCCGATGTGGGAACCGGGCTTTCGCCTCGAAGCCACCTTTTCATCCTTTTTTCTTTTTTTCGACACGGTGCCACCTCCGACAGCGCAGTCGCGCAGCGCGCTCACGCTGTTATTTTATTCAAAGTGTGCGATAATAAAACCTGTTTTCATTGTAAATCGCGAGGAGGGATTTGTCCATGACCGAAAAGACCGCCGGAACTGGAGCGAAGAAGCGCCTGGTTGCCCTGACCGGCGCCGGCATGAGCGCGGAGAGCGGCTTCAAGACCTTTCGCGACGAGGGCGGGCTTTGGGAAAATTACGGGGTTGAGGACGTAGCCAGCCCCGAGGGATGGCGCCGCAACCCCAAGCTGATGGTGGACTTCTACAACAACCTGCGCACCCAGCTGGAGCACGCGGAGCCCAACGAGGGGCACCGCATCCTCGCCAGCCTCGAGGAGCACTTCGACGTCGGGGTCATCACGCAGAACGTGGACAACCTGCACGAGCGGGCGGGCAGCACCCACGTACTGCACCTGCACGGAGAGCTGACGAAAGCCCGGAGCGTGGACGACGACTCTCACCCCATCGACATCGGCTACCGCAAGATGGAGTACGGCGAACGAGGCCCCGACGGCGCCCTGCTGCGGCCCTTCGTCGTCTGGTTCGGCGAGGCCGTCCCCATGATCTCGGAGGCCGCCCGCTGGGTCCGGGAGGCGGACATCTTCGTCGTCATCGGCTCCTCCCTCGTCGTCTACCCCGCGGCGGGGCTGGTCCACGACCTGCGGGGCAGCACCCTGGCCTACCTCATCGATCCCAAGGAGGTCAGCACCCCTTCAAGCCACCCCTTCACCGTCATCCGCGAGGGCGCGTCGCGCGGCATGGCCATCCTGAGGGATGAGCTCCTGGCCGCCCTTCCGAGGTGGTCATCATGAGCGCCCCCCTTTTCCCGCGCTGGAAGGACGTACCCGAGGTGGCGTCGGCGTCGTCTACGCTGACGGACCTCAGCCAAAAGTACGCGACGCTCGCGAACTCCGGAAAGCCGGAGAACCGCAGCGAGGCCCTGAAGCTCTGGACGAAGGCCGCGGGCGCCTGGTGGGACGCGCTGTTCGCCCTGCTCCGCGCCTGCACCGAGGACATGCCGGTTCAGCTCTCCTTCGACGAGTCGGAACGCCTGTTCATCGACTTCGGCTGTCCGGGTGCGCCGGGGTCGCTCCTGCCCGCCCACCAGGACTTCAAGGCGGACCGCGCCCTGAACGCACACTGCGGCGCGGGCATCTTCCCCACCTTCGCCCTGTCGGACTACATCGCTTCCTGCTGGGCCATGATCACGGGCACCGAGTGCCCGGCCCCCTCCATCGGCATGTCGCCGGCGGACCGCGTGGAGCACCTCAAGGAGGAACTTCAGAAGCTTCAGGACAGGCGGGGGGCGGAGCTCACCCGCATCGCTACCGACCACCGCGACGCAGCCTCCGACGCAAGCAAGCTGCTCCAGGACCTGAACGCCTTCGAGCTGACGGCGATGAAGGTGGAGATGCGCGTTCCGGAGTACCGCGAGGCAAAGGAGGACCTGCGATCCTCCCTGTCGCAGGATCGCTTCCGCTACGCGGAGGCGGAAAGCGCCATGCGCCTCATGGTTTCGAGCGCGCAGAAGTACGCCGAAAACCCCCTTCCCCTGCCCGACATGGAGGCGTTTCTGGCGCTGCACGAGGAAACGCGCACCACGGCACGAAAGATCCTCTACTGCCAGATGGACGTGAAGAAGGTCGAACGCCGTTCCAAAAAGGTCACGGACGCCTGCTCCCAGTTCTCCGACGCCATGAAGCGCAGCGAGCTCAAGGAAATGGTCCAGCGCAAGAGGGAGTACATGGCCGTCCCCGGCAAGATCGCGCGCTGCGATACGACGCCGCTCTGCCCCTCGGACGCGGCCCCCATCGACCGCGCGGCCAACCTCGCCCGACTTGAGGCGATGTGCGGCATGGACATGGACATGTTCGCCGTGCCGCGCATCCGCATGTACGGCGTTCCAAGCGTGATCTTCATCCCCGGCCAGGGGCTGGGAGCCTACGACTGGCAGGACCACGCGCTGCTCCTTCCGGTCTTTCCCAACGGCGGCGAGGACAAGTCCCTCAGCTACGCCCTCGGCGCCTTCCGCTGGGACAGCGACGAGGAACGAAGGTTGAAGAACCCCTACGAGCACCTCAAGGACAACCGCAACAAGTCCATCCTCGCCATGGCGGCCTCCTTCTACAAGGACTACTTCCTCTGGATGACCAAGGAGAAGAAGGGCTACCGCATCCTGCCGCGGGAAACGCACAAGGCCTTTGAGCTGATGTTCGCTCCCCGCAAGGAGGAGCCGTAGAAGCGCGCTTCCTCGCGTCCGCTCGATACGGAGGGCCCGAAGCCCGTTCCCGCTCCGGGCCCGACATAAAATTTTTCCCCAGCTTCCCCGAAAGGAGGCGTTCTGCCATGACATGATGCGCAAGATGAAACCGCTCACGGCGGGAAGCGTGCTTCCCGTTCGCGTCCTCTGCGTCCTCATGTGGTGGGGGAACGTCCCCGGCCTCGTCGCTCTCCATGGGACCCCCCGCAGGCGTCCGCCCTGACCGATGCTCAGGCGGACCTGTTCCTGTGCCCCAAACTATGGAGGTTTTGTATCATGGATAAGCTATTGACGTCCCGCAACGGTCCCTGGATCGCGGGCGGGATCATCGGGCTCATCGCCGTGCTGCTCGTCAAGTTCGGCAACCCCGGCAACATGGGCTTCTGTGTGGCCTGCTTCACGCGGGACATCGCGGGAGCGCTCGGCCTGCACCGCGCGGCGGTGGTGCAGTACATCCGACCGGAGATTCCAGGCTTCGTCCTGGGCGCCTTCCTCTCGTCGCTCCTGTTCCGCGAGTACGCGCCCCGCGGAGGCTCCTCCCCCGCCGTGCGCTTCGTCCTCGGCATCTGCGCCATGTTCGGCGCGCTGGTGTTCCTGGGCTGCCCCTGGAGGGCGTACCTCCGCCTGGCAGGCGGCGACTGGAGCGCGGTCTATGGGATCGGCGGCCTGATCGTCGGCGTGCTGATCGGCATCGGGTTCCTGTGGAACGGCTTCAGCCTCGGCGCCGCCGAGCGCAGCCCCAAGGGCGCAGGCCTCGCGATGCCCGTCCTGGCGTTAACCATCCTGGCGCTCCTGTTCCTGAAGCCGACCATCGAGTCCGTCGGGGCCGACGGAACGAAGGCCGTGACGTCCCTCATTCTATTCTCGGAGAAGGGACCGGGAGCCACGCACGCGGCGCCCCTGATCTCCCTGGCTGCCGGCCTCATCGTCGGGTGGCTGGCCCAGCGCAGCCGGTTCTGCACGGTTGGAGCCCTGCGTGACCTCTTCATGATGGGCGACGCCCACCTCTTCAAGGGTATCGTGGCCTTCACCGTCGTGGCCTTCGCCGCGAACTACGGCTTCGGCTTCTTCAAGCCGGGCTTTGGCGACCAGCCCATCGCCCACACCAACGAAACCTGGAACTTCCTGGGCATGGTGCTCTCCGGCCTGGCCTTCACCCTCGCGGGCGGGTGCCCCGGGCGCCAGCTCATCATGACGGGGGAGGGCGACAACGACGCCGCCGTCTTCGTCCTGGGCATGTTGGTAGGCGCCGCGATGGCGCACAACTTCTCCGCAGCCTCCAGCGGCGCAGGCCTCGGCCCCATGGGCATCCCCGTGACGATCGCCGGGCTCGTCTTCTGCCTGGCCGTCGGCGTCCTGTTCCGTCCGGCGCGGGCCTGACACGGTCAGGCTTCGCACTGCCTAATTAAGGAGGTCTTGGTCATGAGCGAAACGATCACGGTGGATGCGAGTGGGCTCTCCTGCCCTCAGCCCGTCATGGCGGCGAAGAAGGCCCTCTCCGGCCTGACGTCCGGCCGCGTCGAGGTGCTCGTCGATACGGGCACCTCGCGGGACAACGTCGCGCGCTTCGGTGAGAACAAGGGCTGGCGCGCCACGAAGGAAGAACGCGAGGGCGGTTGGAAGGTCGTCCTGGAAAAGTAAGCGCAACGTGGATGCGCGTTGACATGCATCTTGAAGGCGGTCGGGGTTCCCGACCGGCCTGACGAACGAGGGCGACCCTGATGGGTCGCCCTCGTTCATTACGCTCGTTCTCAGGTCCGCTACATCGCCGCAGGCGGGACCAGAAGGGTGGAGTAGATCCCCGCCAGGATGACGGAGGTGATCGTCACGGTGATGAACCCGCCCGTCAGCATCTTGGGCAGCATGTGGCTCATCAGGAAGTTGTACGTGTCCTCGTCTCCGCCCGCCAGGGCCTTCGAAGCCTCGTCCGTGAGGACGTAGTTCGGCGGGAAGCCGTAGAGGGCCGTCAGCGAGAGCGCCATGGCCATGGGCAGGGTGTAGCCCAAAACCGCGCCCACGATGCAGGAGGCGACCAGGAGTCCCACGACGCCCACCACCACCACCACCACGATGGGGCGCACGAGCTGCGGGAGCATCTCAGGCGTCGCGCTGTTCAGCATCCCCATGATGAAGACCATCAGGATCGTGATGAGGTAGCCCATGGCGCCGGCCTTGTTCATGGGCCTGCGCTCCACGATGCCGAACTCCGCGGCGATGGCGCCGAAGATGAGGCAGATCACCAACGGGTGCAGCGAGTAGCGCACCCACTCCGGGTTGAGGTAGGCCAGGAAGGATTTCAGGCCGATCGATGAGAGGTCGGCCAGAGAGGCCACCAGCGCGACGCAGGCAATGTGCGTGTAGGTGGTCTGGTACTTCAGGGGAACGAGGTGGAAGCCCGAACCCGTCGCCGCATCCACGTCGGATCGCGCGGTCTCGGCCCTGCCTTCGGCCCGGAGCTTCAGCAGGCGCTTGCCCTCGCTCTTCAGGCAGAGCGCCGTCAGCGGGTAGCCCACGAAGCCCTGCACGATGTAGATGAGCATGGCCATCACGGCCATGTCCTTCATCCCCAGGTCACCTGCGGCCTTGCTCATGATGATGGCCGCCACCACGCCGCCCGAGAGCGGGGGCGTGCCCGTGACGATCGCGTTGCGGTCCGTGAACAGGGGGCCGACGTACCACAGGAGGAGGGCCATTCCCGCAAGCCCTGCCACGGCAATGACGACCGTCTTCCACTCCCGGCACAGCTCGCGGACGCTCATCATGGTGCCCATGTGGGTGATGAGCAGGTACATGGAAACCGTGGCGATCGGCGCGCCCATCTGGGCCCGATCCACGATGTCCTTCGGCAGCCAGCCGCCCCAGTAGCCGGCCAGGAACAGGACCGCCGCGACGAACACGGACGGCACGAACGCCTTCGTCTTCATGGAGACGATGTCGCCAATCGACATGAACACCACGACGACAAAAAGACACATGATCGGCGTCAATGTGACTTCCAACAAAAAGACCTCCCTGACACAAAAAAATTTTTCCTCCCACGGCAAGACAGCGCGGCGGAATTCAAAAGATTATAGCGCATTTTTCCCCTGCCAGCCCCATGCTGTCTTTAAAACTACATATTTAAGAATTCGGATAGCTGGCCCAACTCCGCCCAAAAGGACCGAGCGGGCACCGAAAGGGAGAAACGCCCCGATGGGAAATCCCACCCCCTTCGCCCGGCTCTGGCGCAGATCCTTCACGCCAGGCCATTTCACATTGCTTCATCTCCGCCTCGGAGGACATCAAACGCATTTTACAAAGCGCTTTCGGTCATATAAAATGACAGCGTGGAGAAAGGGATTCTTCGCTTCTTCTCCGCAGCGCGTTTTTAACTCTAGTCTACACAAACTTAGCCTCTTTATCACGATTCTGCTGGGAGGGATTGACGTTATGTTTATGACGTCGCTGAAGGTGGTCATGGTTTCGTTGGCGCTTGCGGGCCTCGCCCCGGACGTTCATGACGCGGGGGCGGAAGCGGTTTTCGTAGAAAAGAACACCCCGGCAGTGGGGGCCGCCACCCAGGAGGCTACCGCCTCCACCGAGGGTGAGGAGGACGAAAAGGTTGCGGAAGCCAAGGCGACCTTTGACGATCAGGACCTCGCCGGCCAATCTCTGAAGCTCGCGGAGCGCGAGGCAGAGTTGGCGCAGCGCGAGGCAGCCCTTGCGGAGCGAGAGGTCAACCTGGTGAAACAGGACAAGGCCTCTTCCGCCGCGTCCATTGAGCTCGCGGAGCGCGAGGCAGAGCTTGCCAGGCGGGAGGCCGACCTTGCGGGGCGTGAGGCGGAGCTGGCCAGTCAGGGCAAGGCGTCTTCCGAATCGTCCGCGGAGCTTGCGGAGCGCGAGAAGGCATTGGCCGATCGGGAGGCCGACCTTGCAAAGCGTGAGGACGCGCTGGCAAATCAGGACAAGGTTTCCGTCGCCTCGTCCGCAGAGCTTGCAGAGCGTGAGAAGGCACTGGCCGCGCGGGAGGCCGACCTTGCGAAGCGCGAGGACGCGCTGGCGAGTCAGGGCAAAGCGTCTTCCGAATCGTCCGCGGAGCTTGTGGCCCGCGAGGCGGCGCTGAAGGAGAAGGAGGCCGCCCTCGCCGCGCGGGAAGCCGAGTTGCAGAAGAAGGATCAGGCCTCCTCCGAGTCGTCCGCAGAGCTTGCGGCGCGGGAAGCGGACCTGAAGCAGAAGGAAGCGGCCATTGCGGACAAGCGCGAGGCCGAGCTTGCGGCCCGCGAAGCCGAGCTCCAGAAGAAGGAGGCCCTTCTGGCGGAAAAGCATCAAGCGGACCTCGAGGCACGGGAGGCCGAGCTGAAGAAGAAGGAAGCTGCTCTGAGCGAAAAGGAGTCGGCCCTTCAGAGCAAGGAAATCGCCCTGATGGACAAGTCCCCCGTCGTCGCACAGGCGGAAGTCGCCGTGCCCGACGTCAACGGGCCGGGTGCGGTCGTCGTCAAGACGGAAAACGGCCTGATGAACTGGACGGAGAACTACATCGAGGCCACGGGCATGGCGGTGGCGCCCACGGGAAAGAAGGGCGCCCAGGGCAAGGCGCTGGCGCGCAGGGGCGCGACCCTGGACCTTCAGCGCAACCTGCTGGAGTTCATGAAGGGCGTTCGGATCGACGGACAGACCACGATGAACGACTTCATGGCGGAGGACCGCGTGCGCTCCGAGATCTCCGGCATCATCAAGAACGTGGAGGTCATGCGCGGCGAGTGGGACGGCGAGGCCTATACGGTCACCGGCCGGATCAAACTGCCCCCGGTCCGGGCCGTCGTCGCACCGAAGATCCCGGCGGACAAGTCCTATAAGGAACCCAAACCCAAGAAGTCCGCGGGGCGCTACACGGGCCTCGTCATCGACGCCCGCCACCTTCCGCTGGTCCCCTCGATGAGCTTCCGCGTCCTCGACGAGTCGGGCAAGCCGGTGTACGGCATGGCGTTCGTGGATCAGGACCGCTTCCTCCAGTCGGGGCTCTGCGCCTACTACAACAACATCAACTACGCGAAGGGCGAGGTTCACGTCGCCAGCAACCCGATCGTCACCAAGGCAGTCAAGCTGAAGAACGGGAATGTGGACATCGTCATCCCGAACTCGGCTGCCGCAAAGGTCCGCGGCAGCTCCTACGACTTCCGCAAGGACTGCAAAGTGATCGTGGTTTCCAAGTAGGCGGCGTCCCATGCGAGAGCGATCGACACGAAATGCGTTTCAGCCCCTCCCCTTCGGAGGGGCTTTCAGGAGGGCGGCGCTCACGGCACTGTGCCTCGTCCTGACGCTGGGCGCAGCCACGGGGGCCTGGGGTGCGAAGAAGGCGGCTCCCAAGCCTCCGGTCGGAAAGCTCATCACGGTGGAGGCGGAGGGGTACGCCCCCATCGTCGACGGGGCGAAGAACAAGGCCCGCGAGGAGGCTAAGCGCTCCCTCCAACGCGACGCGCTGGAGAAGGCCCTTGGCGCCTACGTCACTGGCATCACGGAGATGAAGGACTTCGAGGTGGTGAAGGACAAGGTCTTCTCCCAGTCCCAGGGCATCGTCAAACGGATGGATATCCTGAGGGAGTGGGAGGACGCCGACGGCCTGCTCCACCTGTCCGCCTCCTGCGACGTAGCGGAGGCCGCGCTGGACGGGGTGCTGGGTCCGGTGGTCATCGACGCGCTGGGGAACCCCCGCATCATGGTTCTACTGGACGAGCGGATCGGCGACAAGCCCTCCTTCCTCTCCACCGCGGAGAGCGAGGTGTTGCGGGTCTTCGAGAAGGCGGGGTACCTGCTGGTCGACCCAACCCAGGCAGGGGCGCTGAAGGAGATCGACCTGGCCGCAGCGCGGAGCGCGGGGGACCCGGAAAAGCTACGGGAGATCGCCCGTAACTTCCAGGCGGACGTCCTGATCTACGGCAAGGCCTACGCCAGCGCCTACGCGGACCAGAAAGTGAGCGGCGTCCGCATCTATGGAGTGCGCAGCACGGTACAGCTCAAGGCGGTGCTGTCCGCTTCAGCCTATCAGTTGGGCTCCGACACCTACGAGGAAAAGCAGAAGGGGACCTC
>NZ_CALHIQ010000130.1 GCF_938030725.1 uncultured Fretibacterium sp.
AAGGAGGGGAGGCCCCACGCGGGCGAGCCATGAACGTGCCCGCATGAGGGCCTCCTGCGCTTTTTATTCCGAAGTTATGGCCCTGACCTCCTCCGTGGACATTCCCGTCGCCTGAGCGACCTGCTCCAGCGTCAGGAGACCGGAGGCGGCGAGCTGCCGTACGACGTCCGCCCGACCCTTTGCCTCGCCCAGCGCGCGCCCCCGTTCAAGCCCTTGTTCAAGTCCCTGTTCAAGTCCCTTCTTGCGCCCCTCCTCAAGCCCTTGTTCAAGCCCTTTCTTGCGCCCCTCCTCAAGCCCCTGTTTGTGGCCTTCGGCAAGGCCTTGATTGCGGGCATCCTTGAGGAAAGCCCGCCGATCCCACTCCGCCTGCCGAAGCTTCGCCGCTGCAGAACGGACCCTTTTGACCGCCGGAGCGTTCCCTCCGACAGGATGAAATCCTTGGAAATCCCCATTGAAGGGAGCCCTCGAAAACGCTATAGTATAAGGGATAGTGATGTTATCAATTCGGTTTGTTAATACTGTGAGGCCTGAGCGCGCCGGAGGGTTGGAGTTGGAAGCGGGTTCGCGTCGCTTTGGATTGCGAAGTGTGGCGCGCTTCCGCAAAACGTTTTTGTCGAACGAGGAGTGAGTGGTATGGCGGAGAAGTTTATCTACAGTTTGAAGGAAGGAAAGGGCGATCAGAAGCTGCTTCTGGGGGGCAAGGGAGCCAACCTGTGTCACATGGTGCAGAGCGGCCTTCCCGTGCCGCCCGGCTTCATCCTGACCACCGAGGTCTGCCGCAGGTACATGCAGGACCCGAAGATCATGGACGCGGTCTGGGACGACGTCAAGCGCCACGTCAAGGAGCTTGAGAAGGAGGCCGGAAAGGGCTTCAACGACGGAAAGAACCCGCTTTTGGTCTCGGTGCGGTCCGGCGCCCCCATCTCCATGCCGGGCATGATGGAGACGATCCTGAACCTGGGCCTGAACGACGAGACCGTCGAGGGGCTGGCTTCCGTTTCCGGCAATCGGCGCTTCGCGTTC
Source organism: uncultured Fretibacterium sp. (assembly GCF_938030725.1). Taxonomy (GTDB): domain Bacteria; phylum Synergistota; class Synergistia; order Synergistales; family Aminobacteriaceae; genus Fretibacterium. The sequence goes on from NZ_CALHIQ010000130.1 coordinate 1,024, forward strand.
GACAGCTACCGCCGCTTTATCCAGATGTTCGGGAGCGTCGTGGACGAGGTGAGCTCCGACCGGTTCGAGCAGGCCCTCTCGGCCTGCAAGAAGGCGCTCGGCGTCGCCCAGGACTTCGAGATCCCCGCCGAGGCGCTGGAGAAGCTGGTGGCCGAGTTCAAGGCGATCTACAAGGCCGCCACGGGCCGGGACTTCCCCACCGACCCGTGGGAGCAGCTTCGCAGGGCCATCGAGGCCGTGTTCAGGAGCTGGA
>NZ_CALHIQ010000131.1 GCF_938030725.1 uncultured Fretibacterium sp.
AGCGGTAGGGCCGAAGCCGACAACACAGAAGGGGCCGGAACGTTCCGGCCCCTTAAAATTGAAAATCCCCGCATGTACCGTGTCCTGAAAGTCTTGACCCGCTCCCATAACGAATGGGACTGTCCCGCCTCAGTTCAGTCAGCGTAAGCCGTCATCCCCGACGGGAACGTTCGTCCCTGATGGAATCGAGTGTTGGCTCAAGACGTTATCACGATCACGCATACCGCAGGGGTATTGCGCTCCATCACGCTGTTTATTATATCAGAAAACCCACGAAAATCTCCCCGGAGGTTGTTTTTTTGAGGGGACATCGTGAAGCGCCGGTTCAGCTACGGGCTTGCGCGCCCGATTCCTGCCTTCTGCGGAATGGGGCCGCCTGCCCGCACGCTATAATAACGGTCGGCCCCGCGTCCTGACCCAAACGGCGGCGGGGCTTTTTGGACGAAACGAATGAACGCGAATCGAGGAGGCTGTGACGATGACCTTAAAGCTCTTCAGACGTGCCAGGCTCTACACGCCTACGTTAGGAGCCGCGCCGGCGGCTGGAGCGGAGCAGGGACGGATCCGTTCCGTTGAGGACGGCGCCTTCCTGGTGGAGGACGGACGCTTTGCGGCGGTGGGGAGCGCTTCGGAGGTGGAGGGAAGCCTCGCGGGGCGGACGCCGGACCAGGAGTTCGACCTGGGAGGGGCGGCGGTGGTGCCGGGGCTGGTGGACCCGCACACCCACGCCTGTTTTGCCGCGCGGCGGGAGGCCGAGTTCTCCATGCGCCTGGCGGGGAGGCCCTACCTGGACATCCTGAAGGCGGGCGGCGGAATCCTTTCCTCCGTGCGCGCCGTGCGCGGGGCCTCGGAGGAGGAGCTCTTTTCCTTCTCACGCGACCTGCTTCAGCGGACGCTCCAATACGGGACCACGACGATCGAGATCAAGAGCGGGTACGGCCTGGACCTGGACTTGGAGCTGCGCATGCTGCGCGTCATCGGGCGCCTGGGGCGCGAAACGGTGCAGACGGTGGTGCCGACGTTCATGGGGGCCCACGCCGTGCCGGAGCCCTTCAAGTCGGCCCCGGACGGCTACGTGAGGCTTCTGACGGAGGAGATGCTGCCGGCCGTGGCGGAGCAGGGGATCGCCCGCTTCTGCGACGTGTTCTGCGAGGAGGGGGTCTTCTCCATCGAGCAGAGCCGCAGGATCCTGCTGAGGGCGCGGGAGCTGGGTCTCGGACTCAAGATCCACGCAGACGAGGTGAACGACCTGGGCGGGGCGTCCCTGGCCGGCGAGCTCCGGACCGCCTCCGCGGAGCACCTGCTGGCGGCCTCCGACGAGGGCATCCGGGCCATGGCGCGCGGAGGCGTCGTGGCGGACCTGCTGCCCGCCACGGCCTACAGCCTGCGGAAACCCTTTGCCCGCGCGCGGAAGATGATCGAGGAGGGGGTCCCCGTGGCCCTGGCGACGGACCTGAACCCCGGCTCCTGCTACTGTGAATCCATGGCCTTCGTCATCAGCCTGGCCGTCATGGAGATGGGGCTGACTCCGGAGGAGGCGCTGACGGGCGCGACCCTCAATGCCGCCTGGTCCCTGGGGATGCAGCAGGAGGTGGGCTGCATCGAGCGCGGCAGGATGGCGGACTTCCTGGTGCTGGACGGGGAGACGCCCGCGACGTTCGCCTACCTGTCCGGAGCCCGCCCCATCCGCTCCGTCTGGAAGCTTGGAGAGCGCGCAGCGTGATCCCCTCCGATTGGCACAGGTGGTCTGTCAAGACCATGCGCTTTCATTTTCATCAACTTCATCAACGCCCCAGGCTCAACCTGTCGAACCTTACGGGGCTGCGTGCCCTGTCGCGGGCGCTCTGCTTCGCTGCAGTCCTTTTGCTGACGATCCCCTGCGGGGCGGAGGCCGTGACGCGCGGCGCCTTTCTGGCAGCGCTGCTGGACGCCCGGGGGCTCTCCTCGAACGTCCCCGCAGGGAAGGACGCCGTCGCCTTCGTTCAGGGGACGGGGATCGTGACGGATGGAATAGGGGGACCGAACGCTCATGTGACGCGCCGTGAAGCTCTGCGCTGGAGCATCCAGTCCCTGGGGCTGGCCTTTGAGGCGGGAGCGCTGTCCGACGTGTCGGCGGGGTTCTCGGACGAGAAGGCGCTCACGCCCTTTGAGCGGGGTTGCCTCGCCGTGGCGGTGAACATGACGCCCGCCCTCCTGTCGAGGGATCGGAGCTTCCGCGGTGCCCAGCGCCTGACGGAGAAGGAGATGCGCTTCCTTCTGGACCGGGTGAGCCAGGCCAGTGAGGGGTTGAGCCTGGAGGTGACGCTCACGCCCGTGGAGGGCCTGACGCTCCTGCTGCACCGAGATGGGGTTCCTACGGGCGTGCCGCGTTGGCGCGTCTATGCCGACGGGTTCCAGGACAAGGCAGCGGCGGAGTCGGCTCAGGCGTTCTTCAAGTCGAAGGGCTTTGAGATGTCGATGCTCCAGCCGCAGTACGAGTGGTTCCTGCGCTCCCCCGTGCTGGAGGATTATCGGGTCGCGCGGCGCCTGGTGTCCCTGATCCGACAGCGGAAGCTTGCCGTGCGCCTCCTTCCCTCCGTTTCGAACTCCAACACGGAGCTCCTGCCGCGCTACTGGGCCATGCTGACTATCGACCCCGGCTTCTGGCGCATGATCCCTGCAGCCTCGTCCGAGGGGCCCGCTGCGCTGACGCCCCTCAGCCGGATCGTGAAGGACAACACCTTGAGCGCCGCCATCAACGCGGGGTTCTTCGCCGTGACGGGGCGCAGGCAGGGGTACCCCATCGGCCTCTTGAGGTGGGAGGGCGCGGAGGTGCACAAGCTCTACAACGGACGCGGCTGCCTGGGCTGGAACGACGACAACGAGGCCGCCTTCGGCCTGCCCTCCCTGGTGAGCGGGGAGCTGGTGGGCACGGGAGGGGAGAGCTGGAGCGACATGCCCTTCGCCATCCAGGCCGGACCCCTTCTCCTGAGCGACGGCGTCGTGCAGGGAAACGACGAGGGATTCTCCAACTCGCTGCTCTCCGGGCGCCATCCGCGCTCCGTGGTGGGGCTGACGGCGGACGGGGAGTGGTTCTTTCTGGCGGTGGACGGCCGCAACGGGCTGCACGCTGCGGGCGCCACGATGAGCGAGCTGACGGACATCCTGCGCTCCTACGAGGTCCCCTACGCCCTGAACCTGGACGGCGGCGGGTCCACGGAGCTCATCGTGAGGGGCCGGCTCTTCACCTCCCCGTCGGAGGGGAAGGAGCGCCCCATCAGCTACGCCCTTGGGGTGGTGCCCGCCCTCCGGTGAATTGGCCTCGCGACGCGGAACGTAGGACGAAATCGTGGCAAAAACAAACGTCGAACGAGGCGTTATGTGCTAGAATAACAAGAATCGAACGGGACGGTGCTGCGGTTGCAAGCCCCGTTACTTTGAAGGAAAGCGGAGTGTTCTAATGAAGAAGTTGCTGTTGTGTGCGCTGCTGATGGGCCTGCTGGCTGGTGCCGTTTCCCCGGCGCTGGCCTGGGAGAAGCAGAAGGACCTTGGTCAGGACCACGTGAAGATGAAGTGGTATCTCCTGGACTACGGCGTGAAGGATAACGTTCCCTTCGCCATCGCCCGGAAGTACTACACGAACACCTCGATCAAGAGCCAGACGGTGGACCTCCTGATGTCCAAGTACAACATCTCCCCCGAGGTGGCCGGCAGCCTGTATTTCACGGAGTACGGCTACGAGTACACGCCGGACGGCAAGCAGTTTGCGGTGACCTACCTGCGCCACTACGATATGTTGGGCAACGAGATCTACGCCACCGTCTACGATGGATCGAGCGATGCCCTGAAGAAGGTCTTTGCCAACGTGGACCCGAAGTCCACGCCGGGCAAGGGCGCTGCCTACGCCTTGGGCAAGAAGCCCGCGGAGGACAAGCCGGCCGCAGCCAAAAAGGCTCCGGCCAAGCGCACCGCCAAGAAGGTCAAGGTGAAGAAGTAAACGACGCCGAGGCTTCGCTTCAGTCGAAGTCCAGCTTTGTTCAAAAGGGCCGCGGGGGACCGCGGCCCTTTTTGCGTTCTGTTGTTCAGAGGGCGTTCGCCGTAAGGTCCCGTTCCCAGCCGTTCTTCCTGACGTAAAGGATCAATAGGATGGAGCAGAGCAGCCAGCCCGCGGGGTAGCTGAGGGCGATGGGGACGATCGAGTCCGTCAGGCGCGAGGCGATGAGGAGGTAGACCTGACGAAACAGGACGAAGGACCCCAGCATGAAGTACATGGGGATTCGGGCGTTTCCGACGCCGCGCAGCGCTCCGCCGTAGATGGTGAAGGCGACGTTCAGGAAATCGAAGACGCTGTTGAGGCGCAGGAAGAGCACCCCGTAATGGAGGACCTGATCGTCCCGGTTGAACAGGGCGACCATCCAAGGGGCCGAGGCGTAGATGACGGCGACGATGAGGGCGGTGATGCCTGAAGAGATGCCCAGGCTGGCGCGCACTCCGGAGCGGATGCGGTCCGGCCGCAGCGCGCCCGCGTTCTGTCCCGTGAAGGTCGTGACGGCCATGCCCATGCTCTGAATCGGCAGGAAGACGAAGGCGTCGATCCGGATGTAGATGCCCCATCCTGAGGCGCTGGCGGCGCCATAGGCGTTGATGTAGCCCTGGACGAAGACGTTGGAGAAGGAGGTGAGGGCCAGTTGCACGCCCGACGGCAGCCCCAGGTCGAGGATCCTGCGCAGGATGTGCCGGTCCACGCGCATCTCGCCCCAGGTGATGCTGTGGCATTCCCTGCTGCGGAACAGAAGAGCGAAGACGACGAGGCCTGAGAGGAGCTGCGACAGGATCGTGGCCCAGGCGACGCCTGCGACGCCCGCCTTGAAGGAGATGACGAACAGGAGGTCCAGCGCGATGTTCAGGACGGAGGAGAGGATCAGGAGGAACAGGGGGCGCAGGGAATCCCCCACCGCGCGCAGGATGGCGGAGCCCATGTTGTAGAGCATCAGCCCGATCAGGCCCAGCATGTAAATTTGAAGGTACGTCGTGGCCTCCGGCATGATGGAGGCCGGGGTGTTCATGAAGCGCAGGAGTGCGGGCGTCGCCGCATACCCTGCGGCGGACAGGGCCAGCGACAGGACGACCGTGGAAACGACGGAGGTGTGGACGGCCCGGCGGAGGCTGGCCACGTCCCCGGCCCCGAAGTACTGTGCGATGACGACGCTGGCCCCCATCGTCATCCCAATGAAGAGGCTGATGAAGGTAAAGACAATGGGAACGGTGGACGTGACGGCGCCTAGCGCGTCCGCGCCGACGAAGTTGCCGACGACGACGCTGTCCACCGTGTTGTAGAGCTGCTGAAAGATGTTCCCCACGAAGAGCGGCACGGCAAAGTCCACAAGCTGCCTCCAGATCACGCCCTCCGTCATGTCCGTGACGGTCCTGCTCGGCATCTTCTTCCCTCAAAGAGTGGATTGGGGACGCCTGACCGCCCCCGCGGTTCCATTATAGCCCGCGAACGGGAAAGGGCAAGGGACGCCCACGGACGACGAACCGCCGTCCGGCCACCGAACAGCGGTTTTTTGCGCAGGCCCTTCAGGGAAGGAAATGGCGTGGGATCAGTTCACTTCCGCTGGAGCGTCGAGCCATGCGGTGATCCTTCGGGCGTCTCCGCGACGGACCCTCAGCCCTTCGTGGACGTGTCCGTGGCAGGCAGCGGCGATATCTCGCACGCCCTTTTCCGGCCCCGTCATGCTGCTGGTGCAGAAGGGGTAGACCTCCTTCCCGCTGAGGTCACAGGCCTCCAGGAAGGAGATCACGGCCATGGGACACGTCCCGAACCAGACGGGCCACCCCAACAGGATTCGGTCGTAGGGAGCGGGGTCGGGGGGCGTGACGGCGAGGTGCGGCCGTTCGCCGGACTTGAACTCGCGCCGTGCCTCGAAGAGGGTCTTGAAGTAGCTCGGTGGATACGTCTTGTCCACCTTGATCTCAAAGAGGTTCGCGCCCTCCAGCAGGGATGCGATCTCCTCCGCGGCCCCCTTCGTCCTTCCGCTCTTGGAAAAGTAGACGATCAACGTTTTCATGAATCAGACCTCCCATAGAGTATTGATAGAAATTGCTCTGCGATGGATTGGCGCGTCCTGTCGCACCGACCACAGCATACGCCTGCCCGTCGAATTGCCCTTCCGCCGTTTCACTCGTTTTGGAGCGCGGGCTGCGCACGGGCCGTTCCGGGCTTTGACTTTAGTCCATTACGTTGTAAAATAAAAGCAAGGCAAAGGTCAGGGGGACGCTCATGACGAGAGGCCCTGCGGTCCGGCGTTCCCCGTTCACGAACAGGAATTTCCAGTCACGACAAGACGAGGTGAGGCGTAATGGTTCAGGTTGAAAACAGCGTCACGGTCTCAGGCCTCCTGCACTTTATCAGCAGGAAGAAGGATCAGAAGTACATTCCCTTTTCCATCCGTCATGAGAACCCATGGCCGGATGGGACGACCCGCAAGGACTTTTTAACGGTGCGCGCCTTTCCCGCCGAGCTTCAGGAGAAGCTGAAGGCCTTGGCGGAGGGGACTCCCGTCTGGGTGGAGGGGGTCCTCCGCTCCTCGCGGGGGAGCGGAGAGCTCTACCTTGCCGCACTGAAGCTGGACGTTATAGAGGCACAGAGCTGACGGAGGCCGCCCCGGCGTCGGGGCAGGCCTCCATGTTCTCAGGGCGGTACGCCTGCAAGCACTATTTAAGATTACGAAGCGACAATTTAAGGAGGTTTTTCCCTTGAGTTGGGAGAATAAGGTGAGGCTCGCGGGGCAGGTACACTTCATCAAGGCGCAGGCGGAGGGCGAAACGGGCACGGGAAAGTACGTGCGCTTTGCCGTGAAGCAGGACAACCACGAGTTGGACGGCTCGCCGCGGAAGGACTTTCTGGTGGTGCGCGTCTACGATCAGGCGCTGAGGGACGTCCTGTCGGGCAAGAAGGACGGGGACCCCGTGGCGGTGGAGGGCACGCTTCGCTCCTCGCGGGGGAGCGGCGTCAACTACGTCCGGTGCAGCGCGATTGAGTGAGAGAGGCGGGCGGAACGCCGCCGAAGGGCGTTCCGCCCGGCCTTGACCGCACCCTGTGCTACAGCAGCTTCTTGAGGGCCTCGACGGCGGCCTCGTAGTCGGGTTCGTCCGTCACCTCCGGCACCACCTGCACGTAGCGCACCACGTCGTCCTTGTCCACGATGAACACGGAGCGCGTCAGCAGGCGCAGCTCCTTGATCAGCACGCCGTAGGCCGTCCCGAAGGACGCCGTGCGGTGGTCCGAGAGGGCGATGGCGTTCTCGATCCCCTCGACGGCGCAGAAGCGCTTGATGGCGAAGGGCAGGTCCATGGTGAGATTCAGGACGACGACGTCGCCCGGCTCCTGGGCCGCGTCCTCGTTGAACCAGCGGAGCTGAAGGCTGCAGACCGGCGTGTCCAGGGACGGCGCGACGGAGAGGACCTTCACCTTCCCCGCGTAGTCCTTCAGGCTTTTTTCGGCAAGGCCGCTGTCCAGGACCACGAAGTCCGGCGCCTTATCGCCGACCTTGGGCGTCGAGCCCAGGAGCGTCAGGGGCTTGCCCTTCATGGTGATGATGCCCGTTCTTTCCTGCATTGCAATGACCTCCCCTTAATTCGGAATTTGTTTATTCCCCACAGCACCCGCCGCTGCATCCGCTGCACCCGCCACTGCAGATGCCGGTCTGCCATGCGTTGACCACGGGCACGAAGACGTCCAGGATCGCGGGGATCTGGTCCGCTCCCGCCTCCGTGCCCGACAGTTCGAGTTCTGCCATCACCGCCTCCGGGGTTTCCGCCCCGTCCAGGATGAGTTGAACGACGTCCTTCAGCAGGACGTTCTTCTCCGGGCAGACGGGGGTGTCCGCCGGTGCCTTGATCCACTCCATGATAAAACCCTCCTCACGGTCTTTGTCGGCTGCGGCCTCGCGACCTCCTGCCTGCAAAGCATTGTACTGCAAACGGGGCCTCGTGCAAAGGGTGCGGGCTCAGGGCTTTTACCTAATTTTGATCGTTCAAGTTATGATTAGGGGCGCTGGTTGGCCTGTTGGAGGGCGGGCCAAACGCAACGGGTGAGTTGAGGGCTTTGGCATAAACGGCCGCTGCCTGTATAATTGTGAGGAGGACCCGGCGCAGGGACAGGGCGTTGGGCAGGGACCTTTGGGGCTGGGAGGCGAGGAGGATGACGTTTGTCTGGCTGGGGGCGGGGATCGTCTTTTTCGGCTTGGGGCTGTGGCAGTGGGCCCGTGGAGGCTCCGGCCTGTGGCAGATTCTGAACCTTCGGCGGAGGGAGAAGACCCTGACCGCGGAGGAGAGGCGCGAGGCCGAGGGCGCGGTGCGCCGGCTGGAGCGCGCAACGGACCGTGCCCTGCTGTTGAGCTTCAGGATTTTGGGCTACCTGGCGATCGTGCTGTGGCTGGTGTTGGGAGCCAGCCTGCTCATGGACTTCCTGGGGGTGGACTGGACCAGCCGCTTTCGGGCGCGGCAGTATTGGAGCGCCGACACGGAAACGGTTCCCGACCGCAACACAGTCCTGCGCTCCATAGGGTCGAAACTGAGGAAGTAGCGGCGTCTAAGGTCAAGGCCGGTCGGGCACGGGTGCCCGACCGGCCTCTTTCATGATGGCTTTCCGTCGTGCGGGTCCCGCCGGGCGATCTTCGTCAGGAAGAGCCAGCCCTGCCACAGGCCAAAGAGGAGCGCCGCCGGGACGGCGGCGACGGAGAGCCAGCCGGGGTACCCCTCCGCGTCCAACCACCGCGACAGCCAAACGCCTAAAAAGGCGTACCCGGCCACCACCAGGCCTGTCGAGAGGACGCGGCCGAAGAGCGCCACGTCCCGAAGTCCTTTCCCCTTCATCGTCATCGTGCCGCCTCCTCCGGATAGAGCATCCTAAGACACGTTTCCAGCGCCTCCAGCAGTTGAGCGTCGTCCACGCCCTGCAGGCCGTCCAGGACGATGCGCCCCGCGCCGCTGCGTCTCCCGACGCGGATCTTGATGCCCCGACGCCGAAAGTCGCGGAGCGGCCGGGGCAGCCGCAGGGCCTGGAAGCGACCGCGGGGGGGCGTCGGCGTTTCTGGCGCCGGCGGCTCGTCCTCCTCCGGAAGGCGGACCGCCTCCTCCAACTGGCGCACGGTCATGGCCCCGTCGGCAGCGCGCAGGCCCAGGGCCACGCACCTCGCGTCGGACTCCGCGCCCAAAAGCGCCCGGGCGTGCCCCTCGGTGATGCGTCCTGCCGCCAGGAGCCCCCGCACCTCGTCCGGCAGCTTGAGGAGCCGCAGGCGGTTCGCCACAAGGGCTCGGCTCCACCCCAGGCGGTCGGCGCATTCCTCCTGGGTCAGGCTGCTGCGCTCGATCATGGCCGCGAGAGCGGAGGCAACCTCGATGGGCGAGAGGTCCTTCCGCTGGACGTTCTCGATGAGCGAGAGCTCGCGCGCTTCGGTTTCGGAGGTGGTCAGGATTCGGGCGGGGACCTCCTGCAGGCCCGCTATGCCCGCCGCACGCCAGCGTCGCTCCCCGGCGACGATGCGGAGGCCTCCGTCCTCCTCCCTCCGCAGGAGGAGGGGCTGGAGGATGCCGTGAAGCTCGATGGACGCGGCCAGGTGCTTCAACCCCTCCTCGTCCATCTCCTTCCTGGGCTGTTCCGGGTCCGGCCGGAGGTCCTCCAGGCGCACCCGGTAGATCTTCTCCAGGGCGGCGTCCCCCGCCCCGCTCCCCAGGAGGGCGGAGAATCCCTTGCCTAGGGCTTTTCGCTCAGCCATCGCTGGATGACCTCCTTCGACAGGGCCTCGTAGGCGCGGGCCCCCGTGCTGTTGACGTCGTAGTAGGCGATGGGGGAGCCGTAGCTCGGCGCCTCGGACAGGCGGACGTTGCGCGGGATCACCGCGTCGAACACGACGTCGCCGAACTGGCGGCGCACCTCCGCCATCACCTCGTTGCCCAGGCGGGTGCGCGAGTCGTAGAGGGTCAGGAGGATGCCCGATATCTCAAGCGACGGGTTCAGCGTTTCGCGGACCAGGTTCACCGTGCGGACCAGCTGGGTGACGCCCTCCAGCGCGTAGTACTCGCACTGAATGGGCACCAGAAGGCGGTCACAGGCCGCCAGGGCGTTGAGGGTGAGGATGCCCAGGGAGGGGGGGCAGTCGATCAGGACGAGGTCGTAGCCGCAGACCTTCTCCAGTTGGCGCTTGAGCTTGGACTCCCGGCTGATGGCGCTGGCCAGCTCGATCTCCGCGCCGGCCAGGTCCAGCGATGAGGGCAGCAGGCTGACGTTCTTCCAGGCCGTCGTCAGGATGGCGTCCTGAATGGGGACGTCGCCGATGAGGACGTTGTAGACGCTCCTCTCCAGGGCCGAGGCGTTGACCCCAAGCCCGCTTGTCCCGTTGGCCTGGGGGTCCATGTCCACGAACAGGACGGAGTAGTCGTGCCGGCCCAGCTCGGCCGCCAGGTTGATGCAGGTGGTCGTCTTTCCCACGCCGCCCTTTTGATTGGATACAACGATCGTTGGAGCCCGATCGGACGTTGGCACTACAGCCACCAGCCTTTCATTGAAGCCGCGCCTGTGGGGCGCGGGTACGCGCGGGGACAGGGCCAGGCCTTCTCCCACAGGACGAGGCGCCGGGAGGACTCCGGTCCGCCGTAGCCCTGGACGAGGGGCGCCCTGAGCCCCAGCCCCTGCCAGCGGCCGCGCACCTCCGCCAGCTCCGCGTCGAGCTTCGGCCCCTTGAAGGTGAGGAGGGTCCCGCCCACCTCCACGAAGGGGGACAGGAGTTCCGCCGTGACGCCCGCGCTGGCTACGGCTCTGGCCCCGGCCAGGGCGAAGGACTCGCGTCGGGTGCGGACGGCCTCCTCGCTTCGGGTGCAGAGGACCGTCACGTTGGAGAGCGCGAGGGCCTCCGCGATCTCCTGCACGGCGCGGCACTTCTTGCCGACGCTGTCCAGCAGGAGGACCCGGAGGTCCGGCCGGCAGATGGCCCAGATCAGTCCGGGAAGCCCGCCGCCGCTGCCGAGGTCGAGGACCTGTCCCGCGGGCGGCAGAAAGGGCACGGACTCGAGGCAGTCCGCGACGTGCAGGCTGTAGAGCTCCTCCGCGCCGCGCGTGCCCGTCAGGCGCGCCGTCGTGCAGGACGCCAGAAGGTCCGCGTACCGGCGCAGGACCGCCCGATGCGCCTCCTCGATCTCGGCGGGGCCGGGCCCCTGCGCGGGCGCAGCGCCTCCGAAGGAGGCCCTCTTCTTGTCCTTTTCTTCCCTCTCGCCCAAACCGTCCGCCCCCTGAAGTTCGACCTCTGCCCGTGCCACCTATTCTATCATTAGTTCCACCGTTGCCGCCCGTGGAGAGCGAAGGAGGCTGCGCGGACGCAGCCTCCCCCTTCAGTTCCCCACCGTTCCCTGCCATTTCCTACCCGGCCCGCTCCTCCTCCATCAGCCTCAGGACGTCCGGAAAGAGTTCGAGGCTGCGGCGCAGCACGCCGTGCATCTGCGCGATGGCCATGCCGTAGTTGACGATGGGCGTGCCCGCAGCCTCCGCCTCCTCGATGCGGCGCTGCATCTCCCGCTCGTTCAGCATGCAGCCGCCGCAGTGGAGGACGAGGGAAACGCCCGACAGGTCCCTGGGGAAGTCCCCGCCGGAGGCGAAGTCGAAGCGGGGCCTCGCGCCGGCGTACCGCTCGATCCACCCCGGCATCAGGACGGACCCGATGTCGCCGCACTGGCGGTGGTGCGTGCAGCCCTCGGCGATCAGCACCCGGTCCCCGCTCCTGAGGCGCGAGAGCCGACCCGCCCCACGGGCCAGGGCCGCCAGGTTCCCCTTGTACCGGGCGAAGAGGATGGAGAAGGAGGTGAGGGGCACGCAGGAGGGCACGTCCTGCGCGGCGCGGGCGAAGACCTTGGAGTCCGTGACGGCCAGGCGCGGCGGATGGGCCATCACGGCCAGCGCCTCCGCGATCTCCGTCTCCTGACAGGCCGCGACGATGGCGTGGGCGTCCAGGACCTCCCGGATCGTCTGCTGCTGCGGCAGGATCAGGCGTCCCTTCGGGGCGGAACCGTCCTGGGGCATGATGAGGAGCACCGTGTCGCCGGGGGAGAGGAGGTCCGCGATGAGGCGCTTTTTGTGCTCCGCGCCTCGTGCGAGGGCGGCGATCCGCTCCTTCAGCTCCTCGACGTTCTCGCCGGTGACGGCGCTGACGCAGAGCTCGTCCCGGCCCGGCGCAGGGCGCTCCTCCGGCCTCAGCAGGTCCGCCTTGGTGCGGGCGACGAGGAAGGGGATGCCCCTTTCCCTCAGGAGGGCCAGGAGCCTGTGGTCGTGCTCCGTGAGCGGGCGCCGGGCGTCGGCCGCCAGGACCGCGGCGTCCGTCTCCGCCAGGATGCGGAGCGTCCTCTCCACGCGCAGGGCCCCCAGCGCCCCCTCGTCGTCCAGCCCCGGCGTGTCGATGATGAGCACGGGGCCAAGGGGCAGGAGCTCCATCGCCTTCCTCACCGGGTCGGTGGTGGTGCCCCCCACGTCCGAAACGATGGAGAGGTCCTGCCCGGTCACGGCGTTGACGAGGCTGGACTTGCCCGCGTTCCGAACGCCGAAGAAGGCCACGTGGACCCGCTCGCCCGACGGGGTGTCGTTCAGCCCCATGGCGTCCCCTAGAAGCGGAAGTCCCGCCGGTTGGAGTTCCGGATGGCCTCGATGTTCTCGCGTGCCGTCGCTCGCACCCTTTCGCGGGGGATGCGGCCCAGCTCGCGCTCCACCATCTCGTAGCCGATGCGCTTCGTCTCCGGGGTGGCGTAGTCCTCCAGGTACTCCGTCAGGGTCATCAGGGCGTTGGGGTGGCAGCAGTTCAGGATCTGGCCGCTCTTGCACAGGCTCATGAACCGGTCCCCCGTGCGGCCCGCGCGGTAGCAAGCCGTGCAGAAGGAGGGGATGTGCCCGCTGTCCATCAGCCAGCGGACGACCTCGTCCAGCGTGCGCTGATCGGAGACGTCGAACTGCTCCGTGTCGTGGGGGCGCTCCTCCTCCGTGTAGCCGCCGACGGAGGTGCGGGACGCGCCGCTGACCTGGGAGATGCCCACCTGCAGCAGCCGTGCCCGCACCGCCTCGGACTCGCGGGTGGAAACGATCATGCCCGTGTAGGGCACGGCTAGGCGGATGCAGGCGGCGATCTTCGTGAAGGTGTCGTCGGAGATGGAGTTGTCGAAGACGTCGGGGTCGATGCCGTCGGCCCGCTTGACGCGCGGCACACTGATGGTGTGGGGCCCCACGCCGTGGACCGCCTCCAGGTGCTCCGCGTGCATCAAAAGCCCGGCGAACTCGTAGCGGTATCTGTCGAGCCCGAACAGGACGCCCAGCCCCACGTCGTCGATGCCGCCGTCCATTGCCCGGTCCATCGCCTCGGTGTGGTAGTCGTAGTCGTGCTTGGGGCCCGTGGGGTGCAGCTCGAGGTACCCCTTCTTGTGGTAGGTCTCCTGGAAGAGGATGTAGGTGCCGATGCCCGCGTCCTTCAGCTTGCTGAAGTTCTCCACCGTGGTGGCGGCGATGTTGACGTTGACGCGCCGGATGTCGCCGTTTTTGTGGTGGACGCTGTAGATGGTTCGGATGCAGTCCAGGATGTACTCGATAGGGTTGTTGACCGGGTCCTCGCCCGATTCGATGGCCAGCCGTTTGTGCCCCATGTCCTGCAGCGCGACGACCTCGCGCCGGACCTCCTCCTGCGTCAGCTTCTTGCGCGGGATGGTCTTGTTCGCCGTGTGGTAGGGGCAGTAGAGGCAGCCGTTGATGCAGTAGTTGGAGAGGTAGAGCGGCGCGAAGATCACGATGCGGTTCCCGTAGAACGCCAGCTTGATCTCCTCCGCGACCTCGTACATCCTCGCCACCTTGTCCGGCAGCTCACAGGCCAGGAGCACGGAGGCCTCCCGGTGGGTGAGGCCGCTGCACTGACAGCCTCCCGCGGTCCGGCGCGGGCGCGCCTTCTCCAGGAGCTCGTCGATCAGGCGGACGTTCTCCTTGTTGCGGTCCGCGTAGTCCAGCGTTTCCAGGATCTCCTCGTCGTTGATGAACTCCGTTGCGCGGAGGGACTTTGGATCGTAAACAGCCATGGATCATCACTCCTTCTTTCAGGTCAGAACGTTGACACAATCTTCCCTATTAGATATTTTTAACTATTATTAAGGTTTAGACGCTTTAGGGCAGCGTCCGCCGCGTCCCCATTCCATCGCAGGTCAATTCAGGTGGGCCTGGCCTCGCGCTTGACGTCGCCGCGGTCCATGGAGAGGCGCCGGCCGATGCCGGCCATCCTGCGTTCGAGGAGTGTACGGCCCTGGGCGGACTCCTCTCCGGTGCAGAGCTTGCCGTCGTAGATCGCGTACTTCTTTCGCACGGAGGCGGGGGAGAGGTTCGGCATCACGACGTTGGCGCCGGCCCGAATCCCCATCTCCCGCCCCATGGGGTGGACGGTCCCCAGCGCCGTCGTGGCGGGCAGCAGGACGGGCGGGTGGATGAGCCGGATGATGGAGAGGAGGTAGCAGGTCAGCTCCGCGCTTCCTGCCGGGCGGCCTCGGAACTCCGTGTCCGCCTGCGGGATGAAGGGGCCGATGCCGCACATCTCCGGCTTGAACGCTTCGATGAACTTCAGGTCCTTCGCCAGCTCCGCGGCGGTCTGGAAGGGGGAGCCCACCATGAAGCCGCAGCCTGCCTGATAGCCGATCTCCTTCAGGTCCTGAAGGCAGCGCATCCGGTTTGTAAAGGACATCTCCGCCGGGTGCAGCCTTGCGTAGTGGGTCGGGTCCGCCGTCTCGTGGCGCAGGAGGTAGCGGTCCGCGCCGGCGTCGAAGAGGCGCTGAAAGCTCGCCCTCCCGCGCTCGCCCAGGGAGAGCGTCACCGCGCAGCCGGGGCAGCGCGCCTTGATCTCCCGGATGAGGGTGCAGAGCATGGCGTCGGTGAAGTGGTCGTCCTCGCCGCCCTGCAGGACGAAGGTGCGGAAGCCCAGCTCGTAGCCCTCGCGGGTGCAGTCCAGGATCTCTTGAGGCGTCAGGCGGTAGCGTCTGCAGCGCCCGTTGTGGCGCCGGAGCCCGCAGTAGAGGCAGTTGTTCCGGCAGAAGCTGCTGATCTCGATCAGGCCGCGGGCGTAGACGTCCTGCCCGTAGATGCGGTCCCGCTCCTCGGCGGCCAGCGTCCGTAGCAGGGCTGCGCCCTCCTCCGTGCGGCAGGCGATGAGGCGTTCGTACTCATCCAGGCTCAGGCTCCTGCGCTCCGCCAGGGCCCGGATCAGCGGAAGGGCGTCCCCGCTCGCGTCACTCACGGAAGACGACGTTGGAAAAGGCCGTCTTGACGCTGACGCCGTTCAGGCTGCCGACCCGCCCCGACAGGGCGGAGATGGTGTCCTGCGGCGCGTCCAGCGCGATCGAGATGATGTGGACCTTCCGCCGGCGGTAGGGCAGCCCCATGCGCCCGATGATGTGTTCCCCATACTCGTGCAGGATTCCGTTCAACTCCTCGACGGAGTCCACGTTCTCGACGACGATGCTCATGACGGCAACTCTTGTCTCCATAGACGATCCCCCCTGAAAAATTGTGACGATGATTAAGGTTGTTGGAACGGCCGCGAAATCCGCGAAATAAAGAAACCGCGCTCTCATTGACGAAGGGCGCGGCGGAACACACGGGATAAGCCCTTCTTCTCAGGCGCCTCTCGCGGGCCTTTGAACTCAGGAATAACTTTATTCTGTCATAAGATGTCTGAAAAAGCAACCGAAAAGGGCGCGCTGAGTGCTATAGTTGAGACGCGAAGCGCCGGGCTCCGGGGGATCGG
>NZ_CALHIQ010000132.1 GCF_938030725.1 uncultured Fretibacterium sp.
GGGCGAGGCGGGACGGGGCTTCGCCGTCGTAGCCGAGGAGGTCCGCAAGCTGGCGGAGGAGTCGGGACGGGCCGCCCAGGAGGTTTCGAAGCTCATCGCGAACCTGCAGAGGGAGTCCGAGAGCTCCACCGCCATGACGGAGTCCGCGGGGCCGCTGCTCCAGAAGGCGATGGAGGACGCGGAGTCTGCCCAGAAGAGGCTGAGTGCCGCGCAGGACGCCATCGAGAGCCTGAACCAGGGGATCCAGAGCATCGCGGCAGCGGCGGAGAAGCAGGCCGCATCCTCCGAGGAGATCGCCGAGGCCATGAAGAACCTGAGCGACTCCAACGCGAAGATCATGGACTCCACCGCCGCAATCCGGGACTCCAGCCACGAGACGACGACGGCTGCGGAGTCGATCGCCACGGCGGCTCAGTCCATGGCGGAGACGTCGGAACGTCTGAACGGACTGGTGGATGCCTTCGTGCTGGACGGGGAGAAAGAGCACCCCGCCTTCCTGAAGGGATAGGGCTACGAGTGAGGTAAATTGACGGAAGGCGAACGGCGGACACTCAGTGTCCGCCGTTCGTCGTTTTGCCCGCGCCCCGTTCGTCCCTCCTCCAAGGCGGACGCTGCGGACCATCAGGCCGGCTGTGTTCGAAGCCCAAATCAAGCCGTCCATTGACAAGCGGTCCGTCCTGCGGATATAATTGTTTCAACGGTTTTGATACTACCCACCTTGAGAACGCCGTTGAGGACGGCCTGAATTCACTCGCCCCCAAGCGCTCGAACGTAAGAACGATTCGGAGAGGGAGGGGCAAGTTTTATTGCGTTGCGAGGCAACGCGTAAATCCAGTAAGGAGGTCCGCTTCTCTGTTAAAGAAGCGCTGTTCGACGTGCGGCTCGAAAGGCCTTGCACCTGAGCGCGCTGAAGCAGCTTATGAAACCCTTTCAAAACATCCCCTGGGGCCGCGCCGGGCGCGCGGCCCTGTGGGTGTTCGGCGGACTTCCCGCCAATCTATACTCAAGGAGTGGTTTTTATGCAGGACGGACAGAGCTACTTGGACATCGCGAACTCGAGCGTCATCTGGATGCTCTGCGCGATTACGGTGGGCATTGCGTTTCTACAGGCCATACTGTTCATGTGCATGGCCCGCCGCACCAGGATCCGCGCAGGCATTCCGGTGGAGGTCAGCAGTAAGGCCCTGCGCGTCGGCCTCATCACCGCCATCGGTCCCGCACTCGGCGTCTTCATCGTCATGGTGGGATTGATGGCAGCGATCGGAGGCCCCATGGCCTGGTTGCGCCTCTCCATCATCGGCGCCGCCCCCACGGAGCTGACGGCCGCGACCTACGGCGCTCAGGCCTCCGGCGTCGAGCTGGGAGGAACGGGGTACGACCTCACCGCGATGTCCGTTTCCTGGTTCGCCATGGCGCTCAACGGAGCGGGCTGGCTGGTGTTTACCGGACTCTTCACGCCGGCCATCGAGAAGCTCCGCGAGAAGGCCAGCGGCGGCGACTCCAAGTGGTTGGTGGTCCTGTCGGGCGCCTGCTCCCTCGGCATCTTCGGCTACCTGGTCCACGGCGAGCTGCGCAAGAGCTCCGGGCACGCGACGGCCGCCATCGCCGGGGCGCTCTGCATGTTGTTCCTGGTCAAGTTCGTCGTGCCAAAGTGCCCCAAGCTGATGGAGTACTCGCTCGGCATCGCCATGCTGTTCGGGATGGCCTGCGCGCTGGTCTACGACATGTATTTCGCCGTCATGCCGCAGTAGGGCTTGGACGCACACACTTCAGGAGGAATCACTATGTCAGAACACGATCACATGGCTGAATGGAAAAAGGGCAGCATCCTCATCGGTGCGCCCACCAACCTCATCGCCGCCGCGACGGCCTTTATCCCCGTCCTCTGGCTCTGCAGCACGCACCACTGCTGGCCGGACTGGAACGTCGTCCTCACCGCCTGGGGCATGACCGCCGCCTCCTTCGGCGCCTTCTACCTCGTTGAGCCCATCTCCTACTACGCGGCTTTGGGCATGGCAGGAACCTACCTCGGCTTCTTGTCCGGCAACATCGGGAACATGCGCGTCCCCGTGGCGGCCCTGGCGCTCGAGGCCACGGACAGCCAGCCCGGCACGATCCAGGCGGAGATTGCGTCCACCATGGCCATCTGCGGGTCCATCATCATGAACCTGTTCTTCACCACCCTGGCGGCCGTCGTCGGCGCAGCCGTCGTCGCCGTCCTCCCCAAGTTTATCGTGACGGGCCTCACGAAGTATTCGGCAGCGGCCATCTTCGGCGGGACCCTCGGCAACTTCGCCATCAAGTATCCGCTGGTAGGCGTCTTCGCCCTCGGACTTCCGCTGCTCCTCCACTGGGCCATCCCGTCGATCGCCGCGTGGCTGCTCATCGTCATCTCGGTCTTTGGAAGCATCACCTTCGCCCGCGTGCTGTACGGCATGGGCATGGGGAAGTAACGCTTTCTTTTTTTAAGTAACGTTTTTCTTCGAAAAGTAAGGAGGGAGATCATCATGAACCTGTGGAAGGAATGTAAAGGTCTGCAGGATTACATCGTGGGGATCCGCCGCACCCTGCACCAGAT
>NZ_CALHIQ010000133.1 GCF_938030725.1 uncultured Fretibacterium sp.
GGTGAGCATGATGGGCTTGCCCGTCCTGCCCCCGCCGTGCTCGAAGGAGCGGGCCCCAAGGTAGTTTCCGGCGAGGCCGAAACACGCGGCGAGCAGGCCGAGGGGAAAGAGCACCCGCCCGTTGATCAGGAAGACGGTGAGGGCTGCGAGGTTGCTCGCCATGTTGATGGACTTCGCGACGCCGTTGGCCGTGTTGAGGCTCAGATGGGCCGCTGCCGCCAGCAGGAGCAGCATGAACGTGCCGGCTCCGGGGCCGTAGAAGCCGTCGTAGGCCCCCAGGGCGAAGGCGATGGCCGCGCTGGTCAGGACGGTCCGCGTCTGGGGCAGGGGAGGGCGCTGGCGCACCAGCGCACGTCCCTTCAGCACGTAGAGGGCCGTGACCGGCAACAGGAACAACATCAGGAACTTGAAGATGCGGTCGTCGAGAAAGAGCGCCAGGTGTGCCCCAAGGTTCGAGCCCATCAGGGAGGCCGCCACGCAGAGGCAGGCGAGCTTCCACGGGATGAAGCCGGCGCGGGCGTATCGCGCCGTCGTCAGGGCGGTGCCGATGCAGGAGCTCAACTTGTTCGTCCCGAGCGCGAAGTGGACGGGCAGCCCCGCGAACAGGTAGGCGGGAAGGGTGATCAGCCCGCCCCCGCCCGTTATGGCGTCCACGAGGCCTCCCAGAAAGATCAGCGGGCAGACGATCGCTGCCTGATGCCAGAAGGGCAGCGCCTGGTACAGTTCCGGTCCCATGAAGAGATAACCTCCCTAAAAGCGAATTTTGTGCCCTATTTTACCCCTTAACCTTCGGTCATTCACCTCCCCGCGGGGTCGCTGCTCGATGTGCTATGATGGGCTTCAAAGTGGCTGTCGTGCGGAGCGCGCGCCTTGAGGGGGAGTGGACGGGATCGAACGGATGGACCTACTGGAAAAACTGCGCGGAGGGGAGGCCCTGAACCTTCGGGAGGAGCTCCTGCTGACGATGCGGCTCAGCGTGCCCGCCATGCTGTCGTACCTCGCGACCATCGTGATGGAGTACATCGATGCCGCGATGGTGGGGAGCCTGGGGGCCCGCGGGGCGGCCGCCGTGGGGCTCGTGTCCTCCAGCACGTGGTTGATCATCGGCCTTTGCGGGGCGGTCAGCGCGGGCTTCTCGGTGCAGGTGGCGCACCGCGTGGGCGGAGGGCGCGAAGCGGAGGCGCGGGGCGTGGTGCGCCGCGGCCTGGCGACGGCGTTGGCCTTCAGCCTCCTCCTGTCCGCCGTCGGGGCGGCGTTGAGCGGCTCCCTGCCCCGATGGCTTGGCGGGGAGGAGGATATCTCTGGGGATGCAGCCTCCTACTTCTTCATCTACGCCCTGGGCCTGCCCGCCCTTCAGATGAACTACATCGCGGGCGACATGCTGCAGAGCAGCGGCAACGCGCGCCTGCCGAGCACGATAAACGCCCTCATGTGCGTCCTGAACGTGGTCTTCAACGCGCTCCTGATCTTTCCCTCGAGGGTCGTGCCGCTGTGGGGCGTGGGCGTCCGGCTTCCGGGCGCGGGCCTGGGCGTGACGGGGGCGGCGCTGGGGACGCTCCTTGCCGAGGTCGTCAGCGCCGCGCTGATGCTGTTCTTCCTCCTGGTGCGCTCGCCGGCGCTGCGGCTGCGGCGGGAGCCTCCGGCGGGCCGGCTGAGGGAGGACCTCGTCCGGGCGCTCAAGATCGGCCTTCCTCTGGCCCTCGATGGGGTCGCGATGGGGAGCGCCTACGTCGCCTGCACCGCGATCGTGGCGCCGCTGGGCACGGCCGCCATTGCGGCGAACACCTTTGCCGTCACGGCGGAGGGCTTATGCTACATGCCGGGCTACGGCATTGAACTCGCCGCTGCGACGCTGGTGGGGCAGGCTCTGGGGGCCGGACGGGGGGAGCTGGCCAGGCGGCTGGGCTGGATGGTCGTCCTGCTGGGG
>NZ_CALHIQ010000134.1 GCF_938030725.1 uncultured Fretibacterium sp.
CCGTCCGCCGTGCCGTCCGGCACGAGGAGGAGCCCATGGAGGAGGCGGGGTCCGCTCCCGATCTGCAGATTGGCCAGCCAGGCCGTCAGCCTGACGGTGACGCCGCTCTCGTCCGGGAGGATGGAGAGCGCGCCAGCGGCCTCCACCTCGGAGGCGGGGACGCCGCCCCGGCCGACGACCGCGTAGGCCGCGTCGCCCGCCCCGGCCCCCTGAAACGTCAGGGTCAGGGCGCGGAACAGCTCCTCAACGTCGGGTACGCTGCCGCGGGTCGCCTCGCGGCCCAGGAGCTTCGAGAGTTCCGCCCAGGCGTAGGCGTACTCGAAGCTGACGGACAGCAGGTCGCCGCGGGCGCTGTCCGGTAGGGTGAGGGTCACGCCCGGCCTCGCGGCGTCCGCGTACTCCTGACGCCGGGAGAAGGCGATGGGCGACGTGGCGGGGATGCTTCGGATGGGGGAGGGGGAGGCGTTCCACGCCAAGCGGAAATCGCGCTGGAATGCCGCGCTCTCCGTCGCCGCCGGGTCCAGGTCCGCAAAGCCGAGGGCCATGCCGTACCGCGCCAGTTCCTCGTTGAAGCGGCTCAGCCGCTCCAGGACCCGCGGCGCCACGTCCAGGTACGTCGTCCGGGGCCTCACGACGACGGAAACGGCGTCGGACGCGGAGGAGGAGCGGACCGCGACCTCCGCCCGGCCCGGCGCAACGGCGTGGATGCGGGCGCTCTGGTTGTTGAGGCGCTCGACACGGACCGCGCCCGCGCTGCTGCTCCAGCTCAGGCTGAGGGCGGCGCTGTCGTCCGAGATCGGGTTCCAGTCCGCGTCGTAGGCCAGGGCCGTGAGGCTCAGGGACTGCCCCTGGAGGAGGTCCAACTCCCTGGGCCCCTGGATGCGGACGTATTTGACCCCCACAAGCCCAAAGGCGGCGGAGCAGAGCGCCCCCAGGCACAGGAGGCCCAGCAGGGGCAGGCGCCGCATCACCCCCGCCTCCCCCTGCACCGCAGCGCCGCGCCGAGGGCTGCCAGCGCGCCGAACAGCAGGCCCGGTCCCACCGCGTCACAGCCGCCGCCCGACTCCTTGGAGTCCTTCGGCGGCGTGGGCCCGGGGCGGTCGTTATCGACGTACTCCGCTGGGGCGACGTAGAAGGTGAGGTTCCACGCGTCGTCCTTCAGGCCATCGCGCAGGATCATGAAGGTGTTGCTGTTGGTGGCGGTCTGGTCCGGCACCAGGTACAGCGCCGGGCGCACGCCGTCGCGGGTGCCGTCCATCAGCATGGCGATGAAGCTCACCGTGATGACGCCGCGGTCCTCGTCCATGAACACCTTCACCTGGCTGTCGTAGGCCCCCCGCTTGATCATCTCCTGCACCATGTCCCAGGGGTTGTCGGGCTCGCCCTTCCGGCGGCTCAGCAGGTACACGCTGAAGGCCTGGGCGAATTCGTCGTGGACGTCCCCCGTCTTGTGCCACTGCTCCAGCAGGCTCTCCCAGTGGCGACTGACGTAGAGGTTCGTCCGCGGCAGGTTGAAGGTGACGTGCAGGGGCAACATCCCCTCCGTGCCCGTCTTGCGCAGGTTGGCGGGGACCCTCAGGTTCACGGAGAAGGAGTTCAGGACGTCCCCCGCCACGTAGTCGTACTTGACGGAGCCCGCGTTCAGGATCCGGGCCGCCGGGACCTTCACCTCCAGGAGGGGCTCTCCGTCCCGTGAGCTCATGGCCTTCGCCACGTTTTCGAGGAAGGTGGTGCTGGCCGCGCGGGGGTTGAACGCCTGGACCCTGTAGGGCGCGGCCTGGGTGGTGCCGCCGCTGCCCGTGTCGGCCTCGACGCTCCCCAGGTCCACGCCGAAGAGGATCTGGTGGTTCAGGGTCAGGCTGCGGAAGCCCGCCGCGGGGTCCACGGGGTAGAGGCGAAGCGGCGTCTTCTCGCCCTGGTTCACGTTGTAGCGCTGGCGGTAGACCGCCGTGAGCCCCGGGGCGATGTGGCTCTTCTCGTCCAGCTGAAAGCGCTGGGGCACGTCGCGCTGGTTCGGCGTCCGGGGCAGGTCGAACCTCCAGAAGGCGGGGTTCTGGTGCGCCCAGGCGTGCTGATCGTAGCGCTGGACGGCGTACCGGACGGCCGTGTGGTTCGTCACCTCGGTGGTGAGGGTGTAGTGAATCCGCTCGTCGTTGATGGGCCACGCTTCCACGGGCACGAACACCCACTGGTTGCCGCCCGTCGTCATGTCGGCTGTCACGTCCCACGTGAAGCGGTCGCAGGCCACGATGTTGCCCTGGACGGAGGTCGTGTTGTCGCGCAGCGCAGCGTTCACCTGAAGGGGCTCGTCCGCCGCCGTGCCGTTGTAGACGTTGGCGATGACGAAGGGGACCTCAAGCGTCTGGGACGGCGTGGAGGGGTAGGCGGAGCTGGGGTTCTGATGGAACAGGAAATTGCCCCTCACGCTCTCGTACACGCCAGGGTTCTTCCTCTTGACGAACTGGAGCTGGTACTGTTTCCAGGAGCGGTCGTAGTACGTTTTGCCCGTGGGCGTGCCGTTCGGCGTCTTCTGGACGGCGTAGATGGCGTTGTCCACCAGGGCGTCCGGCGTGACGGCGTCGGAGCCGAGCGAGGAGAGGTTCACCGTCAGGTTCCCCTGGGAGGCGGGCAGGACCAGAAACAGCGTGTGGATGTCCCGGTTCGACTCGCGGTCGAAGTCGCTGGTGGAGCGCCCGTTCACCACCTGCATGGAGTTTCGGTCCGACACGATGTCGCCCGAGGCGTCGAGCCCCGTCCCGCCCTTCGCAGAGTCGGCGGTGTCCCCCAGGGTGTCGTAGCCTCCCGTGATCACCATCCACTGCGCGCCCACTCCACTTGGCCCGTACAGGTCGTCAAACTGATACAGCGCCTCCGCCGGCAGCGCCAGCGCCGCGACGAGCGCCAGGGCGCCGGCCCGCTTCCAAAATTTTCCCATGCTGAAACCTCCTTGGCTGCTCCTGCGCTTTCGCGCCCGATCCATCATAGATAATATCCTCAGGGAAGCGCTGGTCATCGCAAGGACCGTTGGGATAGCCGACCGCGCTTCCTGACAGCTTGAATGTTCAACGGGGCTGCGCCCCGACCAGATCAGCGGTTACCTGTCCTTTGACCTTGCGCTCCGGTGCGCACGGGACAGCCTTCTCTCGTGGCGTGCGGCCCGCTCATGGCGCGCCGCGCGGTCCGGGCGCCGCCGGACCTCCTCCTCCGGCGCCGGCTCCACCCCTCCGTCCGGCGCGGCGGCTGCGGTTTCCTCCGGTTCCTCCGCGGGCTTTTTCCGGGGCTCCTCGTCCTTTGGCTTCACCGGCCTCCAGAGGGCCGACGCGGCGATGAGGGACAGGTGGGACACGGGGTCCTGTGCCGCAGCGTGGGCGAAGCTCGCGACGATCTCCTTGGACAGGTCCGCGTACCGCTTCTCCTCCAGCGCCGCGCCGAGGCGCGACAGAGCCAAGGCCGCCAGCGCGTTGGCGGAGGGCAGGTCGCCGTCCTCCGCCGTCTTGTAGCGCATGAAGATGTTTGCGTCGCTTCCGGGGGTGAGGAAGAGTCCGCCCTCCTCCCGGTCCAGACAGTTCTCGATCATGGCCTCCGCCAGAAGGGCGCCGTAGTCGAGCCAGTCCCGTGCCTGCTTCTCGCCAGCCTCGGCCTTGACGGCGGCGCGGTAGAGCTCCGTCACGCCCCACAGCAGCGCCGCGTAATCGCCGGCCAGGGCGGGGATATCCGAGCTGTCGCGCCAGCGGCGAAGCCAGCCGGCCTTCCTGTCCAGGAGCGTCTTCTGGAGGAAAAAGGCCGTGCGCTCCGCAAGCTCCCGCCAATCGGGGCAATCAAAGGCGGAGGAGGCGCGGGCCAACGCGCCGATCATGAGCCCATTCCAGCCCATCAGGACCTTCGCGTCGCAGGCCGGGGCCGGTCGCCTCCGCCGCGCTTCGAGGAGGCGCGCGCGCGCGTCGGCCAGCTTCTGCGCCGCGTCCTGGGGCCGCAGGCCGAACCGCCGGGCCAGCTCCGAGACGGTGGTGGCCTCGTACAGGATGTTGTAGCCGATCTTGGCACCAGCCAGCTCGTCCCCGAAGTTGCCCCCCGGCATGACGGCGTAGGCCGCGCAGAACAGGCCCGCCTCGCCGTCCGGCAGCAGGGCCCGAATCTCGTTGTCGCGCCACAGGTAGTAGCGCCCTTCGCCGTCGGCGCTCTCCGAGTCGATGGAGGTGTAAAAGGCCGGGGAGGAGTCCGACAGGTCCCGGGTGACGAAGCCGACGATGTCCTCTGCCATCGTCCTGTAGAAGGGGTCGGGCCTCACTTCCTGGGCAAGAGCAGCCGTCAGGAGGAGCGCGGCCTGGGTGGAGAGGAGTTTCTCGAAGTGGGGGGTGATCCAGCGTTCGTCCGTCGCGTAGCGGGCAAAACCGCCCCCCAGGTGGTCGTGGATGCCGCCCCGCCACATGCGCCGCAGCGTCAGGTCCACCATGGCGAAGGTTTCATCCCGCTCCTGTTGGGAGTTGAGGGCCGAGCCCGCCTGCTGGAGCAGGAAGAGGAGCTTCGGGACCTCCGGGAACTTCGGAGCCGTCCCGAAGCCGCCCCAGTCCACGTCGAAGGAGCGGCGCAGGGCGTTCAGGGCCTCGCGCGCCGCCGCGGTCCCCACGCGCCCCTTCCGGGGCAGCCTGCAGCGAAGTTGAAGCAGGGCCGTCAGGTCCTCCGCCGCCCGCAGGACGTCCTCCCGCTGCATCAGCCAGAGCCACTTGACGCGGGGCAGGATGTCCGTTATGCCGGGCATCTGGCCCGTGGTGCGCTTGGGCAGCCACGTGGTGGCGAAGAAGGGGCGCCCGTCCGGCGCCAGAAACAAATTGAGGGGCCAGCCCCCTGAGCCGTTCTGCAGCCGGCAGACCTCCATGAAGAGCGCATCCAAGTCCGGCCGCTCCTCCCGGTCCACGCACACCGGGATGCAGGCGTCGTTCATCAGCTCGGCCGTCTCCGGGTCCGAGAAGCACTCGCGCTCCATGACGTGACACCAGTGGCAGGACGAGAAGCCGATGGACAAGAACAGGGGCTTGTCCTCGCGGCGGGCGGCCTCGAACGCCTCAGGACCCCACGGATACCAACCGATGGGGTCCCTCGCGTGCTGTTGTAGGAAGGGGCTTCGTTCGTCCCCCAGACGGTTCTTCGGCAGCCAGGCCTCCTCCGCGGGGGCCGCGCCCGGCCGGCTGCGCTCCTCCGGTCCCGTCATCAGGACGCCTCCTCGTTCTCGGCCCTGACGATGTCCGGCAACTCCATCAGGGAGTCGATGACGCGCCACGCGCCGAGGTTTTCAAACTGCTCCCGCGTGAAGTTGCCGCGCGTGATGCCCACCCCCCGCACGCCCGCCGCGAGGGCGGAGCGCATGTCGAGGTCGGAGTCCCCAATGTAGAGCGTTTCCGCCGCCGGCGCGCTGAAGTCCCCCATCAGCTCAAGCAGCATGTCCGGAGCGGGCTTGAAGGGCCGCCGCCCGCCGTCCGGCCTCCTGCCGCCGATGAGCCGCTCGAAGTAGCGTGCTGTCCCGGATTGTTCCATGGTGGGGCGCGGGTCCTCCCGGTTTGAGGCCACGGTCAGATGAACCCCCATCGCCTGCAGGGCCGTCATAGCCGGCGCCAGGTCGGGAAAGGGGCGAAGCAGGCTGCGCTCCAGGGAATGGGACTTTTCGACGTAGATCCGGGTCCATTCGGGCCGGTACTCCCCCAGGAGTTCCGCGCAGAAGTCGGGAAGCGGCATGGCGATGCAGCGCATCACCTGCCCGTGGTCCACCCTGGGGCGACCCACCGCGTCGGCCACGGCATTGAAGCACGCCATGATAGCGTAGCTCGAGTCCACGATCGTCATGTCGTGGTCGAAAATCATCAGTTTGATCACGTTCTGCCTCCCAATCTGCCGCCTCCACCGTCGGATGGCTAACGGGTAGCGGTCAGGTCGTGGGCCTCCTGCATCAGGCGCTTGACAGTTTCCTCGGTGATCAGTCCCGACTCGTTCAGCCTGTAGAGGGCGCACCGGTAGATCTTGTAGAGCTCCTGTTCGTGCAGGTTGAACTTAGGTCGGTCACCCTGCCGGTTCTCGGACAGCTTCTTTATGACGTCCAGCGCGGAGTTCGCGATGTGCGCCAGCAGAAGGTCGCGGGTGTTCCCCTGGCCCGGGTCGAAGAGGGGCAGGGGCGACTGATTCTGAAGGATGCGCTGGGAAACGCTGTTGCGCAGGTCGCCGAAGTCCGTCGTGAGCTCCTGATCCGCGTAGATGTTGATGTAGAGGTTTTGAAACTCGGACTCCATGTTGGGATACAGCCGGGCCAGGCGCTCCTCGGCGGTTGGGGCGTCGGGTTCCTTCCAGGAGGCCATGGACCCTTCTCCCTTTTTCGCCTGGGGCTGATCCTCCGCAACGTGCGGCACGTCGGCAACGGGTGCCTCAGCTTGCTGGAATGGGGCGAAGGGCGCCGCGTGTGCGGTAAAAGGCTCGCCAGAGGCGCTGCCCCTCTGCGGGGTGACGTCGCTTTGAACAGCGTGCTCCGGACTTACCGCGGACTGCTGAGCAAAGGAGTCGAAGTCGAACACGGGGGTCCCCATCTTCGGGATCGCGTCCTCATGAGCTGCCGCGGGTTGCTGCGCGCCCGCGTCGAACGCGGGGGCCTCCGGCTGAGGGGCGACAGAGGGCTGGGCAGAGTAGCTCTGATCTGCTGCAGGCTGC
Organism: uncultured Fretibacterium sp.; assembly: GCF_938030725.1. Taxonomy (GTDB): domain Bacteria; phylum Synergistota; class Synergistia; order Synergistales; family Aminobacteriaceae; genus Fretibacterium. Next base: position 6,691 of record NZ_CALHIQ010000134.1, read on the forward strand.
TGCGCAAAGGAGTTGAAGTCGAAGACGGGGGTCCCCATCTTCGGGCTCGTGTCCGCCTGAGCCGCCGTGGGTTGCTGCTCGCCCGCGTCGAACGCGGGGGCCTCCGGCTGGGGGGCGGCATCGGGCTGGGCAGCGTAGTCCTGATCTGCCGCGGGCTGTTGTGCAAAGGAGTTGAAGTCGAAGACGGGGGGCTCCATCTTCGGGGATGTGTCCCCCTGAGCCGCCGCGGGTTGCTGCACACCCGCGTCGAACGCGGGGGCCTCCGGCTGAGGGGCGACAGAGGGCTGGGCAGAGT
>NZ_CALHIQ010000135.1 GCF_938030725.1 uncultured Fretibacterium sp.
AGCTCAAAGACGCCACCCAGCCGCAGCACGGCGGCCAGGCTGTCGGTGAAGTCCCTGGCCGTGACGCGCCGGTGGGCGTGACGCCGCTTCGGCCACGGGCAGGGGAAGTTCATGTAGACGCGGTCCAGAGCCTCGTCGCGAAACAGCTCCTTCATCATGCGGCGGGCGTCCGTGCGGATGAGGCGGAGGTTGTTCAGCCCCGCCGCCCTTCTGGCGCAGCGCAGCACGCAGGCGGGCGATAGCTCGATGCCCCACAGGAGGACGTCCGGGGCCCTTCGGGCGTGCTTCACGGTGTACTCTCCGTTGCCGAACCCGATCTCAAGCTCCGTCCGGCGTCCGCGCGCCATCGCATCGAGGTCGAGCGGCAGGGAGAGGTCCCCTGGCAGGGCGATGACGCCGTACTGCGGCCGGGCCTGCTGGGGCGCCGGCGTCAGAACGTCCATGCGAAGTCGGGCAGTCCCTCGTCCAGGAGGCGCCTCTTGACGTCGGCCATGATGCGCTCCAGGTCCTCCCGACTGCGCCCCTCGCAGCGGACGGTGATGACCGGTTGGGTATTGGACGCGCGGATCAGCCCCCAGCCGCCCGGATAGAGGATGCGGATGCCGTCGTGGGTCAGCCCCTGATGGTCCTTGAGGGCCTTCTCCCGGATGCGGCCCACGACGTCGAACTTCTCCTCGTCCGGGCAGTCGATGCGGGCCTCCTCCGTCGTGGGGTAGAGGGGGATGGAGCTCATGAGCTCGGAGAGCTTTTTGCCGGTCTTCGCCAGTATGCGCAGCACCCGGCCGGCCGCGTAGAAGGAGTCGTCGAAGCCGTAGGACTCGTCGGCGCAGAACATGTGTCCTGAGTACTCCCCGGCGAAGGGGGCGCCGATCTCGCGCATCTTGGCCTTGATCACGGAGTGCCCCGACTTCCAGAAGAGGGGACGCCCCCCCAGCCTCTCGACCTCCTCGGCCAGGGCCATGGTGCACTTGGGCTCGATGATGGCCTCCGCGCCGGGGTGTTCCTCCATGATCTCGCGCCAGTAGAGGGCCATGAGCCGGTCGCCGAAGATGACCTCGCCGCACTCGTCCACGACGCCGATGCGGTCTGCGTCGCCGTCGAAGGCGAAGCCCGCGTCCGCGCCCGCTTCCCGGACGCGGACGATGAGGTCCTGCAGGTTCTCGCGCTTCTGGGGGTCCGGATGGTGGTTGGGAAAGCGCCCGTCGGGCGTCCCGTAGAGCTCGGTGCAGTCGCAGCCCAAAAGCTCGAAGAACCGCCTGGCGAAGGGCCCTGCCGCTCCGTTGCCGCTGTCGCAGACCACGCGGAACCGCCGCGGGAAGGGCTGGAACCTGGACTTCAGCATGGACAGGTAGGCGTCTGGAATGGACTGATGCGCCAGGGCACCCTGCCCCGTCCTGAACTCCCCGGAGTCCGCGATACGGCGGATGGCCTGGATGTCGTCGCCCCACAGCGTGGCCTTGTCCCAACAGAGCTTCAGTCCATTCATGTTGGGTGGGTTGTGGCTTCCGGTGATCATGATGCCGCCCATGAGGTCCAGGTGGTGCAGGCTCCAGTAGAGCATGGGCGTGGTGAGCGTGCCCACGTCGATCACGTCAACGCCGGCGGCGAGGGCGCCCCGGGTCAGCGCAGCGCGGATGCGGGGCGTCGAGAGCCTGACGTCCCCGCCGATCGACATCCTGCTGAAGCCGCGGTCCAGGAGCCACGTGCCATAGCTTCTGCCGATGGTCTCGACGACGGCGTCCGTCAGGTCCCGGTCTGCGTCGCCCCGGACGTCGTACTCCCTGAAGATGTGCGGTGACAGTGTCATTCCGCCTCCCCTTCCTGCGCCTACCGCCGTTTGAGGACGTCTTCGAGGACGTCCATGCCGCGGGCGACGAGCGACTCGTCCGCCTGGGAGCCCATGTGCCCGACGCGGAACACGCGCCCCGCCAGAGAGCCGTAGTTGCCGCCCAGGGCGAGGCCCCGCGCGCGAAGCGCCGCGTCGAGCTTCTCCCAGGTCCACCCGTCGGGGACGTAAAAGGCCGTGACGCTGGGGGAGGAGACGGCCTCGTCCAGCGGGAAGAGCCGAAGCCCCATCTCGCGCCCCCTCCGGCGGCACAGGGCCGCCGCCCTCTCGTGGCGGCCGTAGGCGTGTTCCACTCCCTCCTCCATGATCGCGGAAAGGGCCACGTGCAGCCCCGCCATGGCCTGCCAGTCGTGGGTGTAGGGCATGGCGTGTACCGCAGGGACCTCCCGCCAGGGCAGGTAGGCCTCGTAGCCGCTGTAGCGCACCTCCTCAATGACCTTCCACGCCCGCTCCGACAGGGTCGAGATGGAGAGCGAGGGCGTCATGGACAGGACCTTCTGGCTGCCCAGGAGTCCGATGTCGATGCCGTTTTCATCGACGTCCACGGCAGTGGCCCCGGCGCTCGACACAAAGTCGACGACGAAGAGCGCCCCAACCTCCCGCGAGATATCACCGAGCTCCTTGATGCAGGGGGTCAGCGTGCCCGAGGGCGTTTCGCAGTGTACGGCCGTGATGACCTTCGGCCGGAAACGCAGCGCGGCCTCGCGCACCTTCTTGAAGTCAGGGGTCTGGTCGTGAGGGGCGGCGCAGAGCTCTGCCTCGGCGCCGATAGCCCGCGCCATGTCGGCGAACCCCTCGCCGAAGAGGCCAGATGCCACGGCCAGGAGCCGGTCGCCGGGCTTCAGGGTACACTTCAGGGCCCCCCACAGGATGGACATGGCCTCGCCCAGCGTGATGACGACATCTTCCTTCGTTCCCAGAAGCCTCTGCACGAGCCTCTGGTTGTCCGCGTAGAGCTCGAAGAACTCCCCTTCGAGGTCTGAGCTTCCAAAGTCCATGTTCCATGCGTCCCGAACCCTCTGGGGGATGGAAGTCGGTCCGGGGACCAGCGCGATGGGATAAGTCTTCATAATTTCTATAGCTCCTTTGTTCGATAGTTTGTGTTCCTGACGTCCAGCGGCCTGCTCTCCCGCTACCTTTCAAGCGCGGAGACGGCACGGCCGGCCAGGTCCAGAAGCTCTGTATCGTCTGTACCGAAGCCCTCGAGGGTCAGCGTCGTGTCCGGGCTGACGGCTACGGCCAGGGCCGGGGCCAACAGCGGGTGGCGCTCCAGGATCGCGCGCCGCCCCGCCACATCGAGGACGCGGTAAGTTCCCTCCTCGTCCATCACGCCGTCGCCGGAGCCTACCGCGGCAGGCACGTGCAGCGGGCCAGGGCCCTTTCCCTCCATGAGGTTTACCTCGACGCGCTGCGACGGGGCTTCGCGGGCGTAGATCCGTCGCGTCCATCGGCCCAGGTCCTCGGAGGCCGTCTGAAGCAGCGTGACGTCCTCCGAGACGAGGCGCCATGGCCCGAGGGCGTCGGGCAGAGAAGCGCCCCCGGCCGGTATGCCCCCCAGCGTCAGGAGGGCACAGCACAGAAAAAGGGTACGGGATATCGTTTTAATGATGGATCACTCCTTTAGGCGTTGACAAGTCATATTCCCAGAGTTTTGGATGGGCCGCACCTCCTGGGGTTATCGCTGGCGCAGCTCGTCGGCTTTTTCCAGGGCGAAGTCGTGCGAGAGGTCCCTCACGTCGAGGGCGCCCACCGCAAAGCCCATCGCTGCCCTCTCTCCCGCGTCGGGCATGGACGTCGAGAGCGTCAGGTGCAGGTCCTCCTCCTTGATCCCGAGGTCGATGAGTTCGGACATGAGCTTGTTGTAGAGCCAGCCCACGTCCCTCGCGTCGTTGTCCTCGTAACGTGCCCAGATCCTGCAGGGCCAGGAGAGCCTGCGGGACGTCCTCCAGTGGGGGAGGCAGAACAGCGCGTCCTTGATGAGGCCGCTGTTGATGCGCTGCATGAAAATGCCCGTCATCAGCCGGAGTACGTGCTCGTCCTTATCCCTTCTCTTCCTGTAGCGTGTGGCCATGTCCGGTCCTCTTCAAAAAATGTATCGTTTTTGCGCTGAGGCGTTTAAGGCATTTGCCGCTTCCGCTGTCCGCGCGTCCAATATAGTATATACTTTTAGCCGAGATGGTACAGAGGCGTTAGGCGGAAATTTTGGGCCCGGCGTCATGGAGGGATGCAGTCTGATCGACATCAAGGGGCTGAGGCTCGCTTTCGGGGAAAAGGTGATCTTTGACGGCGTCAGTTGCCGCATCGGAGACGATGCGCGACTGGGGGTCGTGGGCAGCAACGGCTCCGGCAAGACGACGCTCCTGCGCGTCCTGATGGAGGACGTGGTACCGGACGGGGGGAGCGTCGAGCGCTCCAGGGGGCTCACGGTGGGCTGTCTGCCGCAGGACCTCGTTGAGCTTGAGCCCGTGCCGCTGATGGACTTCCTCAAGGACCGCGCTGGCATTGCGGCGGTCGAGGCCCGTCTGCGCGAGACGGAGGCCCGCCTGTCGGAGGCCGCGTCGGGTTCCACTGAGCTCTCCTCCCTCCTGGAGGAGCACGCGCGGCTTGAGCGCCGCTTTGAGCTGTCCGGTGGCTTTGCCTTCGAGTCCATGGCCTTGAAGGTGCTGCACGGCCTGGGCTTTCGCCGGAACGACGGCGTGAAGAACTGCGCCGATTTTTCGGGCGGGTGGAAGATGCGCGTCGCCATGGCGGCGCTCCTGCTCTCCGCTCCGGACGTGTTGCTGCTGGACGAGCCGACGAACCACCTGGACACGGAGAGCATGGAGTGGCTCGAGGGGTGGCTCAGGGGATATAAGGGGGCGGTCGTCGCGGTGTCCCACGACCGGCGGTTCCTGGAGAACACGGTCACGCAGATCGCGGACCTCGAACGCGGCAGCCTGACGCTCTATCCCTACGATTACGACCGTTACCTTGCGGCGAAGGCGGAGTCGCGCGCGCAGCTTGAGCAGAGCGCCGAGGCCCAACAGCGGCAGATCGAGAGGATTCAACAGTTCGTCTCGCGCTTTCGCTACAAGGCGACGAAGGCTGCGCAGGTTCAGAGCCGGCTGAAGCAACTGGCCAAGATGGAGGTCATCGAGCTGGAGGGCCCGGAGAGGAATGTGCGCTTCCGTATCCCGGAGGCGCCGCCCAGCGGCCGGGAGGTGCTGAGGGCGACGGACCTGTCGAAGCGCTACGGGGACCTCTGTGTGTTCGAGGGCCTGAACTTCACCGTCGAGCGGGGGGAGCGCACGGCCCTGGTGGGCGTGAACGGAGCGGGCAAGTCCACGCTGCTCCGTCTCCTGAGCGGCACGGAGCAACCGACGTGCGGCGCGGTGCGCCTGGGGCACAACGTGAAGCCCGCCTTCTACTCCCAGGAGAGCGCGCAGAACGTGGACTACGCCCGCACGATCTGGGAGGAGGCCCGCGCGGCTCCCTCGCGCCTGAACGACGTGGAACGGCGCAGCCTGCTGGGGGCGTTCCTGTTCTCCGGGGACGACATCCACAAGCCGGTTGCGGTGCTGTCGGGCGGCGAGAAGGCGCGGCTGGCGCTCTACAAGCTGATGCTGGCGGAGACGAACTTCCTCGTGCTGGACGAGCCGACGAACCACCTGGACCAGACGACCCGGGACGTCGTGCAGCGCGCCCTGCTGCAGTACCAGGGGACCCTCCTGATCGTGTCCCACGACCGCAGCTTTCTGGACGTTCTGGCCGAGCGCGTGCTGGAGATTCGGGACGGCCGCCTCTACGACTATCCGGGCAACTACTCGTGGTTTCTGGAAAAGCGGGAGGAGGCGCTGGCGCGGGAGGAGCCCGCGGCGGTGGGGCCGGAGGTGCGGGACCTTCGATCCCGCGAGGGCCGGCGTGTCGCCGCAGAGGAACGTCAGCGCGTCATGGCTGCGGCGCGGGAGATCAGGAGGAAGCTGGACCCTCTGGAGGAACGGATCGGACGGATGGAGACCCGGCAGGCTGAGATCGACGCGGAGCTCTGCGATGCGTCGGTCCTGTGCGACTCCTCGCGGGTTCAGGCGCTCATGGTGGAACGCGGCGCCATCGCAGCGGACCTGCCGGCGTCCTATGAGGAGTGGGAGCGGCTGTCCACGCAGCTTGAGGCCGTCCGCCAGGAGCGGTGAGGCCGCACGGCGAACCTTTGAAGGGCGACGTCCGGGGTTGAGGAGGTGCGCGGCTTGTACGAGTTTTCCCTGACGAAGTCGGTGAACGATACGATCCTGGGCATGTGCCGGAGCTCCGGCTGGCGCCGCGTGCGCCGCATTGTGCTGAAGGTGGGCGGGATGCGGCGGGTCAACCCGGAGCTGATGGCCTATGCCTTCGGCAGGATATCCAGGGGCGCCCCCACGGAGGGAGCGAACCTGTCCATCATGGTGCTGCCCGTCACGTTTCGCTGCCACGCCTGTGGCCGGGAGGTCCAGAGCGAGGGCACGGAGTTCGTGTGTCCGGCGTGCGGCAGCAAGGACGTGGAGCTGGTGTCGGGGCTGGAGTTCGCCATCGAGTTCCTGGAGGTCGAGGGAGGCGCCCCGCACTTGGGTGACTAGAATTCCCGGACGGATTGGCGCTGGAGCAGCGCCTTGCGTCCGGAGGGACGCTTCGCGCAGAACGGAGAAGAACATGTTGGAAAACGATATCCTTGAGCGCCTCTCGCCCCGTCAGCGGGAGGCGGTGACCTACGTCGACGGGCCGCTTCTCATCCTGGCCGGCGCCGGCAGCGGCAAGACGCGCGTCCTGACCCACAAGGTGGCCTGGCTGATCGCCGAAGGGCTGGCCCGGCCGTGGGAGATCACGGCGGTGACCTTCACCAACAAGGCGGCGGGCGAGATGCGGGAGCGCGTGTCGGCGCTGGTCCCCGATGGGGCGGATAAGGTGTGGGTCAGCACCTTCCACGCCTTCGGGCTGCGCTTCCTGTTCCGGAACCCCGAGGCGGTGGAACGCCTGACGGGGCTGAGGACGGGGTTCGCCGTGCTGGATCGGGGCGACAGCCGTTCGCTGGTGGGGCAGATCATGGAGCGCCTGGGCGTCAACACCAAGGACACCGCCCCGGCTTCCGTGCTGGACGCCATCTCACGCGACTGGGCGGCCTGGGTGCCGGGCCCGCGGGAGCCCCTTCTGGAAGGGCTCTACCTCGACATCGCAAACGAGTACCGCCGCGCGCTGCGGGAGCGCAACGCCGTCGACTTCGACGACCTGATGGTGCTCCCGCTCCAGGTGCTGACGCAGGACCGGGAGCTTCGGGAGAGGGAACGGGCCCGGATTCGGTGGCTCCTGGTGGACGAGTTTCAGGACGTCAACAGGCCGCAGTACCTCCTGCTCCGCAATCTGGTGGGGCCGGACTGCCGGCTGAACGTGGTGGGGGACCCGGACCAGTCCATCTACGGCTGGCGTGGAGCGGATATCGGCATGATCCTGAACTTCGAGCGCGACTTCAGGGGTGAGGAGGGCCGCGCGGACGCGCGGACGATCGTGCTGGACGAGAACTACCGATCGACGGGCAACATCCTGGCCGCCTCCAACGCCCTGATCCGCAACAACTCCGCGCGCATGAAGAAGGACCTCAGGACCTCGCGGGGCATGGGGGAGAGGGTCTACACCCTGCTGGCGAACAGCGACCTGCAGGAGGCGGACTTCATCACGGCGGAGATCGCCCGCCTCAAGGCGCATCATGGCTACGACTACGGGAACATCGCGCTCCTCTATCGGCAGAACGCCATGAGCCGCCTCTACGAGCAGAAGTTTCTGGAGCTGGGCATCCCTTACCGCATCGTGCGCGGCGTGGCGTTTTACGAGCGCCGGGAGGTTCGGGACGTCCTGGCGCTCCTGAAGCTGGCGCTGAACCCGAACGACCTCACCTCCTTCGAGCGGGCTGCGGAGTTCGCCGTCAAGGGCATGGGGCCGAAGCGCCGCGAGGATTGGACCGCATGGCTTGCGTCGGGCGCCGTCCCCACGTCGCCGGCCTCCGACTTCTGGGGGGCGGCTGCGAAGGGGGCCTGGCCCGTTCGGGGGCAGGTGGGGGCTGCGGCTGCGGAGTTCGCGGCGCACATGGCGCGCCTCCTCGCGGTATCGGAGCGGGGGATCGGCCCCGCTGTAGACTACGTGCTGAACCAGATGGGCTACGAGGAGCTCTTGAGGTCGAAGGACCCGGAGAGCTGGGAGGAACGCTACGACAACGTGATGGAGCTTCGCTCCGTGGTGCCGGAGGGGGGGCTCTCGGAGGCGTTGGCGGAGGCGGCGCTCTTCACGGACGCGGACCGGCAGGACGACTCAGCGAACGCCGTGGGGCTTTTGACGCTGCATGCGGCCAAGGGGCTGGAGTTCCCCGTGGTGTTCCTGGTGGGCATGGAGGAGGATGTCTTCCCCAGCTCCCGCGCCAAGGATCAGCCGGACCAGCTGGAGGAGGAACGGCGTCTGTGCTACGTGGGCATGACCCGTGCGGAAGAGCGGCTCTACCTCACGGCGGCCCGCAGTCGCCGCCTGTACGGAACGACGCTCAGCAAGGGCTTCTCGCGCTTCATCTACGAGGTCCCGGAGCAGTATCGCGAGATCGACGACCGGGCCGGCGAGGGGCGCGGGTGGGACGAGGGGTATGGCAGCGGAGGGAGGCGGCGTTCCTATGGCGGCTACGGCAAGGGCTATCGCCCTTACGGGGGACGTCGGGGCTGGTAAGTCCACCGTCGCCAGCCTGCTGGAGGAGATGGGAGGCATGCGCCTTGACGCGGACGCCATCGCCCTGGAACAGTGGAGGCGACCGGACGTCGCTCAGGCCGCCGCGCGCCGTTGGGGACGCCAGGTCTTGGACCCGTCGGGCGGGATCGTCCGAGGCACCGTGGCCGGACGCATCTTTGCGGACCGTACGGAGTACGACTGGGCCTGCGGGCTCATTCATCCCCTGGTGATGGCTGAGCTGGAACGCCGCGTCGCCGAGCTTTCGCCGGACCGCTGGGCCGTCGCGGAGGTGCCGCTTCTGTTCGAGGTTGGGCGTCCTTCGTGGGTCACGGCGGCGGTCTTCGTCACGGCGCCCCGGGCGCTGCGCATAGCGCGCTGCCGCCAGCGCGGCTGGGACGAGGCGGAGCTGACCCGCAGGGAGGCCTTTTACCTGCCGTCGGACGAGCGGATGGCCTTGAGCGACTTCGTCCTCAACAACGAGGGGGACCTGGCGTCCCTGCGCCGGGAAGCCGAGGCGATCGTTCGGGAGGTCGAGTCGAGAGGTTTTCTGAACAGGTGTGTACGCACCAATATCGGGGAAGGGGGGAAGTGAGGG
>NZ_CALHIQ010000136.1 GCF_938030725.1 uncultured Fretibacterium sp.
AAGGGCGCCAGGAAGGACGAGAAGAAGGACGTCAGGAAGGGCGTCTGAAGGGCCTCATGGAAGTAGCGCGCCGGATGCTTGCCGTGCCGCTTCCCGTGGCTCAGATCTCGGAGCTCACGGGGCTGACTTCCCATGAGATCGACGCCCTGAAAAAAGACGCGCACGCCGGCTTGGCCCAGCCTTGACGACCTCAGCGTCCGGGAGCGACCGACCCCATCCGCCATTCAAAGCAAGAGGGCCGACCCCAGGTCGGTCCTCTTTTCGTCCACAGGTTTGCAGCCTGCTCCGGCGTTTTTAGAGGTGATGCGTCCGCGAGCGATCCAGCGTTTCCAGGTTGCGGGGCTCCTTCTCCTCCGCCGGGTATCCGCCGGCGATCGCGCAGAGGATGGAGAGATCGGGGTCGATGCCCAGGATGCGGCGCACCGCCTCCTCCGACGTTTCCGCTCCGCAGGGCCTCTGGAAGATCTGGACCCAGCACGCGCCGAGGCCCATCTCCACGGCCTCCAGCAGGATGAACGCGGCCGCGGCGGAGGCGTCCTCCCTCCAGACGTCGCTGTTTCTGTGCCGGCCCGTCACGAGGATGGCGAGCGGCGCCGTCCTCAGCGAGGAGGCGGCCATGCCGTCGCGGCATTGGGCGAGCCGCTCGATCTTCGTCTTGTCCGTGACGGCGAAGAACTCCGTGCACAAGGAGTTCTTTCCCGTCGGGGCGACGAGCCCCGCATCCATAAGGCGGGCGATGTCCCCGTCTTCCACCTTCCTGTCCGTAAACTTCCGAATGCTGCGGCGACGCCGCATGGCCTCCAACATCGATAAACACCTCTTCAAAAGATCGGGCCGGACGAGCCGGTTGTATTCGGTGCGGCCCTTTGATAAAATCAAGGATATCTTAGCACATGTTCTTCAAGGAGGAAGACGCGATGAACGTCAACGGTTACGATCGACTGGGGCAGGCTGGGCTCGAGCTGATGCAGAAATCCATGAACACGGCAAGGGCGGCGGCGGAGGATATCGCCTCCGGCAGCCTCAACCCCATGGACGTGGCGAAGTCGGCCATGGACCTGAGCCAGGCCAAGGTCCAGATGAAGCTGGGGGCCTACCTGATCCGGACGCAGCAGGAGCTCATGGAGTCCACCCTGGAGGTCTTCGGCGTCGGCACGAAGCTCGACCGCAGGTATTGAGCCACGAGGCTGAGAGAGCCTCGCGGTCCGTCCCCCGAGGCGGGAGAGGTGAGGGTTATGGCGTTTTGGATTGACGCTGTTCTGCTGCCGGGCGCTGCGCGGGTTCTTGCGGGCGCCCTTTCCGTCGCTTCCAGGCAGGTCCGGCCCGCGCGGTCCGGGCGCGCCGGCTAACGAGGCCCGCCATGCAGAGCACCTTTGACATCTTCAGGGTCGGCATCGGTCCGTCGAGTTCGCACACGATGGGCCCCATGCGCGCCGCGCTGCGCTTCCTCGATGAGCTGAGGGCCATGGGCCTCATGGAGCGGGTCGGCGGCGTCCGCTGCGACCTCCACGGCTCCCTGGCCTTGACGGGGAAGGGGCACATGACGGACCGCGCCGTGCTGTTGGGGCTCTGGGGCGTCAAACCGGAGGAGGCGGACCCGGACGTCATTCAGGAGTTCGTGGGCCTCGTGGACCGCACCCGTCGGCTGCCCCTGGGGGCCTTCCCCCGTCTGGAGGACGAGCGCTCCATCCCCTTCGACCCGGAGCGCGACTTCGCTTTTCTCCCAAAGCAACTGCCGCTGCACGAAAACGGCCTCGTCCTGCACGCCCTGAGGCCCGACGGCACAGCGCTCCACTCGAACACCTACTACTCCATCGGGGGCGGATTCGTCGTGGAGGCGGCCCGCTTCGACGCGCCGGACGGCGTTTTCGGCGACGTGCCCTATCCCTACGCCTCGGCGGAGGAGCTGATCGCGGTCTGTGCAGAGCACGGCCTCTCCATCTCCACGCTGGTCCTGGAAAACGAGCGGGCGCTGCACCCCGGCGTTGACGTTCAGGACCACTTCGAGCACATCTGGGGCATCATGAGCGCCTGCATGGATCGCGGCATGAGGACGGAGGGCATCCTGCCGGGGGGGCTGCACGTCGCGAGGCGCGCCGCGCAGCTCCTGCGGGTGCTCTCCTCCGCCAGGCCCCTGTCCTCGGACCCCATGCAGATTTTGGACTGGGTCAACGTCTTCGCCCTGGCGGTGAGCGAGGAGAACGCGGCGGGCGGGCGCATGGTGACCGCCCCCACCAGCGGCGCCTGCGGCGTCGTCCCCGCTGTGCTGGAGTACTACAACCGTTACGTCCGCTCCACGACGCCGGAGGACCGCACGCGCTACCTCCTGACCTGCGGCGCCATCGGCCTGCTGTTCAAGACCAACGCCTCCATCTCAGGGGCGGAGGTGGGCTGTCAGGGAGAGGTGGGCGTCGCCTGCTCCATGGCCGCAGCGGGGCTGACGGAGCTGTCGGGCCGCAGCCCGCGCCAGGTGACGACGGCGGCAGAGATCGCCATGGAGCACTGCCTCGGCATGACCTGCGACCCCATCGCGGGGCTGGTGCAGGTGCCCTGCATCGAGCGCAACGCCGTCGCGGCGGTGAAGGCCATCAACGCCGCCCACATGGCCATGCACCGCAGCACCCCGCCCCTCATCAGCCTGGACGAGGTCATCGCGACCATGTACCAGACCGGAAAGGACCTCAGCGCGAAGTACCGCGAGACCTCTCAAGGCGGACTGGCCGTCCAGCCCCGTAGGACGGCGCGGTGATCGTGGGACCAAAAAAAAGAGAAGCGGGCCTGGAGAAAACCCTCCAGGCCCGCTCTTTTGCCAGCGCGATGTGCTACCTTCGCCGGCCCCCCACCGCAAGCAGGACCGTGAGGCCCCACCCCAACGTGCCGAGGCCCGTCGCGTCACATCCAGCGCCCCCTGAGGAAGAGGCGTCGCCCGCGTCCCCGACGCGCTCGTCGTACTCCGTCCGAGGCGCCTCGGCGGCCAGCTCCGGGTGCGCGGCCTGATAGTCCAGCGCTCCCCCCAAATCCAGGAAGCGCCCCCCGGCCACTTTGCCCATGAGGACCGACTTCGCCGCCGCACCCTGGAGCAGCGCCGTCCGGACCTGATACGCCGTTCGGGCGGGGTCCGCGGCCTTCAGCAACGCCGCCGCCCCCGCCACGTGGGGGGCCGCCATGGAGGTGCCGCGCATCACGGCCATCACGGTTCCGTCTTCGGCGCGGGTGGAGTTCTCGAAGGCGGCGATCGTCGTGCTGAGGATGGGCACGCCCGGAGCCGAGATGTCCACGAAGTCGCGGCTCCAGTTGCTGAAGCGCGCGAGGGAGATGTCCCGCGAGGACGCCCCCACGACGATCAGATTGTGGATTCCTTTGTAGGAGGAGCCGTAGACGTAATCGCCCCTGTCGTACTCCGGCTTGCCGTCCGCGCCCTTCGGACCGTCCGCCGGCGCGGGGACGCCCACCTCAAGTCCGTTGTTTCCGGCGCTCGTGACGATCACGGTCCGGTTCAGGGAGTCCAGCGCCTTGAACGCGCGCCATATCGGGTCTTTCCGCTGGTTTGCCAGCGTTGGGACCATGGGGGACAACCAGTTGAGCGACAGGTTGACGGCCGCCACCTTCAGGCTGGCGTCCTCCTTCAGCAGTTTTGTCAGGAAGTTGAGCGCGTCCACGATCCCGCTTCCAGGTCCCGTCCCATCCGGCCCCATGGCCCTGAGGGAGATGAGCCCCACGCTCCAGTTCACGCCCACCACGCCCCTGCCGTTGTTCCCCACGGCGCCGATGGTGCCGGCCACGTGAGTGCCGTGTCCGTTTCGGTCCGCGTAGGCCTCCGGGTCCGCCTTGGAGGCGCCGGCGTCCTTGTAGAAGTTGCGGCTCAGGTCGCGCCTGAAGTTGGAAGTCAGCTCCAGCGCCGTATCATCGATGCCCGTGTCCAGGACGGCCACGCAGACGTCCCCCCTGCCCGTCGTCGTGTCCCACGCCTCCGGCGCACGGATGGCCTTGAGGTTCCAGAGGGCTCCCGTTAGATAAAACGGGTCGTTCGGCTCCGTGACGGACGTCCGCGCGATGTAGTTGGGCGACGCGGCCAGGACGTCCGCCCGCTTCAGGAGGCGCTCCGTCAGCGCCTCCGGGGAGAGGGCATCGGACTTGAGCAGGACGAAGACGCCGTTTCCCGCCTCGGAGAGCTCCGCGTAGGTTTCCTCCACGCGCGCTCCAACGGCGGCGGCCAGCGACGCCGCGCGAAACGCCTCCCGCCCTAGGTGCAGGGACGACGCCACGACCTTCGTGCCCTCCTCGCCCTTGAAGACCGCCAGGACCTCCCCCGGGACGTGCCGGGCAGCCGCGGCCGGACCGGCGAAAGCGCAGGCTGCCACAAGTGCGGCGAGCCACAGAAATACCCTTCTCATTCAAGACCTCCTCGCCAAAGCCGGTCCGCGGCGCACAAAGGCGCGGCGCGGACGTCAGACGTACTGCTCCACCTGATCGTGAACGATGACCTGCGAGTTCAGGTCGTCGATGATCGGACGCTGAACGTACACGGGCTCCTTGACGTGCTCCAGCTGGACCTCAAGGTGCTTTCGGACGATCCCGTGCTCCAGCCGGTCGACGTACCCGGACACGTTCACCGACGTGCGCGTCTGCTGGATGACCTGCATCCCTGTTTCACCTCCATAAGGAAAACTCTGCCCCCGTGCCGGGGGCCGTTGTACCCTCTCGGATTTTCATTTTATAACAGCGGCGCTGAATTGCAAAGTGCCGTCCTCCGACGGCCCCTACCTGGGCACGAAGGCGCCGACGCCCCAGCCCGCCCCGCCGTCCCCACGCTCATAGAGCAGGTCGAGGCACGCATCCGCCAGAGCCTGGAGGCTCGATATCTGTCGGTCCGGGGGCAGGCCCGCAGCCGCGTAGGCCAGGGGCAGTTCCGTGCAGGCCGTCGCGATCGGGAGGTCCCTCTCCCGCCACAGGGCCTCCACCACCTCCCTCAGGAGTTCCGCGGCGCGCCTCCTATCCCCGGCCTTCACGGCACGCAGGCTCTGCTGCACGCACTCCTGCTGCTCCCTCGAAGGGCGGAGAAACAGGTAGCCCGCCTTCTCGGCGCAGGCGGGGTAGATGAGGCTCTTCTGGGTGCCGGAGGTCGCCACGAGCCACGCCCCCTCCGGGCTGGCGCGCCGGGCGGCGTTCACCGTCGCCTCCACGATGTGCACCAGCGGCACGGAGAGCTCCTCGCGAAAACGGTCGATGAAGAAGTGAGCCGTGTTGCAGGGGACGGCCAGGACCTCCGCGCCCCACTCCACCAACTGCAGCAGGTCCTTTCTGATCGCCGGCAGTGGGTCCGGGCCGAGGCCCATGATCCCGTCGCTGCGGTCCGGGATGTCGGGGTCCGACAGCAGGATCATGCGCGGGTGCTCCGCGTCGCTCGCTGCCGGCGCGCCCTCCGCAAGCAGGCGAAGGAACTCCGCGGCCGCGGCTGGCCCCATTCCCCCTAAGACCCCCAACGTCTTGTTCGGCTTACTCAACATGTTCGATCCCTCCGCAATCTAAAAGATCAAGGACAGCCCGTCGTGTGACCTCAAAGGACGCTCCAAGCCCTTTACCCTATTATACCGTCTGTTGCATCAGAACGGCAGAGAGGAGGAGATGGGCGGGAACGGTTAGCGACATCCCGGCTCTTTTTGGTCCCTCTTCCAGAAGGTACAAAAGCCTGCTATGACTGCCTTATCTCCCTTTCAAGGGAGGCTTTGCCCTCCAAAAAACGTGCTAGAGCGGCGCCCCTGAGGCGCCGCTCTCGCTTCTTTCGCTTCTGTCAGGTTGGGCCTCAGGAGAGGCCCGCCTCGTCTGTCTTCGGACTACGCCTTCCGCTTCAGCAGGAACGCCGCCCCAAGGGCCAGTGCCAGTCCGCCGACACCCGCGTCGCACCCGCCGCCGGAGCTGCCCTTCTTGCCATCATTCTTACCGTCATCGGGCTTTTTGCCGTCGTCAGGCTTCTTGCCATCGTCGGGCTTCGCGGTCATTATGGCCTTCAGCTTCTTGTTCACCGGGATCGAAGTCGTAACGGTCTTGCCGTCCTTTGTCACCGCCACAAGCACGTTTTTGATCTCCGCCGTGCCCGAGTCGATATCGGCCTTCGCGGCCCTGCACGTCAGCCTTAAGGTGTACTTCGTGCTCGCCGCGATGGAGGGCATGGCGCTCGCGACGACCTTGCCGCCGCTGTCCAGCAGCTCGGCCTTCGGCTTCTCCTTCAACCCGGAGGCGACCACATCCAGGGACTTCGGCGTCCCGTCAAGCGTCAGCGCCGCCGTGAGCTGGACGGTCATATTCCCCTGAGCGTCCGGAGAGGCGATGATCTTCGAGCCCCAGGTCGCCGAGTCGATGCTCGGGGCCGCGGGCGTGTCGCTGGCCCCGGTCTTCAGGTCCACGGTGACAGAGCCCTTAAGAGGTGCGCTCGCGTTTTCGGCGGTCACCTTCAGCGTCCCGCTCGTGAAACCAGCGCCCAGCGTCACCTTGAAGGACGCGGTGCTCTGGGTGCCGGACTCGCGGCTGACGGAAACGGAGCCAGGAGCGACGACGTTCACAAGCTCATAGCCCCAGCTATCCGGTTTCACGGACACGCCACCCGAAACCTTGACGTTCACACGGCGCTCGTTCCCCGAGCCCGTTACCTCCGCCGTCAGCACGGGGGCGGTGAAATCCTTCTTCACGGTGAGGACCAGCTTTTTGTTGGACGCCGTAAGCGGCTCCACCTTCCAGAAATCGTTTTCCGCCGGATCGCCCGTGACCGTGTGAGTGCCGGTCACCGTGTCGGCCTCCAGCAGGGTGACCGTCTGCCCCTTCTTCAGGGCGGTCTTCCAGGTGGTGGGGACCTCCATGACCAGGTCAGCAGTACCGAGATCGAGCTCCTTCACTTTCAGAACCCGATCATTCGGCGCCTCGTCAACAACCCTGATCTTCGAGGCAGCGTTCTCCGTTTTCAGCTTCAGGTTCGTGTAGCTCCCGCTGGGCAGGGTCAGGGCGCCGCCCCCGGTGCTGGTGCCGAACGTCGCCGTAACCGTCCCGGAGAGCAGCTCTTTGCCCTTCACACGGAGATCGGACCCCGCACCCACATTCACATTCCAATTCTCGTTTGACCCGCCGTTGACGGTCAGGGGGGAAGTTCCCTTCAGGTTAAGGGTCGCGCCGGAGGCAGGCCGCAACTGTCCGATGGTACTCTCTCCGCCCGCGGTGGTGACCTCAAGAGGATTCGT
>NZ_CALHIQ010000137.1 GCF_938030725.1 uncultured Fretibacterium sp.
CCGATGTGCTCGGCCTCGCCCTCGCAGCCCAGACGGCGGAAGTGCGCCCCCGTCGCCACGATGAGGGCCTCGGCCTCGATCTCGTTCGTCTCGTCGCCCTTTTTGGTGACGACGATCTTCTTGTCGCCGCGGAGCTCGACCTTGGAGTCGTCCACCGTGCGGATCTCCGTGTTGAACTTCAGCGCGTGCTGGTGCAGCATCTCGCCTACCTCGGGTCCCGTGGCGTGCGGCACTCCGGGGTAGTTCTCGATCTCGTCGGTGGTGTTGATCTGCCCGCCCGTCCTGCCCCTCTCCAGAAGGAGGACGTCCAGCCCGGCGCGACGTCCATAGATGGCCGCGGACATGCCCGCAGGGCCGGCGCCAATGATAACGAGCTCACGCTTTTCCATAACTTCATCGACTCCTTAAAGTAATTAATGATTGATTCGCCTCAGCCTGGCCGCCGGGCGGGGCAGCCCTTGCAGGTCCTCCGACGCGCGCCAGAGCCGTTCTTTAAGTATTATCCCCGATATTTTAAAACAACGCAACGAAGAATTGCGGAGTCGTCCGCGATCCCCTGAAGAAACGAGAAAGCTCGGTTGGGGGAGCGCTCCGCAACGTCCCGAATGGCGCGGGCCTGATCGCTCCCTCCCGTTTCAAGGATGACGAAAGCCCCCGGCTTGAGCCACGCCGGCGCGCTCGCCAGGAGCGCCCGGTAGCAGTCCATCCCGTCCGTGCCTCCGTCGAGCGCCAAGTGGGGCTCATGGTCCCTCACCTCGCGCATAAGGTGGGGGATCGCGCCCCTTGGAACGTAGGGGGGGTTGCTGATCAGGAGGTCGCACTCGCCCCGAACGGCGATGTCCTCCGGGGCGTCGGTGGGGAGGAGGTGGGCCCTGGAGCTCAAGTCCCAGCGGGCCAGGTTCTCGGCAGCCCATTTTCGGGCGTCGGGCGACCGCTCCGCCAGGATGCCGCGGGCCAGGGGGCGCTCCAGGAGGAGTGTCGCGGCGATGCAGGCGCTGCCCGTGCCCCAGTCCAGAAACGTGAAGGGCGCGTCCTGCGGGAAGATGTCCAGGGCGGCCCGAACGAGGACCTCCGTGTCCCCCCGCGGGACGAGGACGCCGGGCCCCACGCGGAAGTCGCGCCCCCAGAAGTCCGCCGTCCCCAGGACGTACTGCAGGGGCTCTCCAGCCTCCCGGCGCCGTATCCCGGCCTCCAGCGCCTCCGGCAGAACGACCTCCCGCTCCGGGTGCGCCAGGAGCTCCGCCGAGGAGAGGCGGAGGCCGTCGCAGAGCAGCCATCGCGCCTCCTGCTCCGCGTTGGTCACGCCCGCGGCGGAGAGGCGCCTTCGGATGGACGTCAGGTGCGTGCGCAGCGTTGCGCTTCCCGCGCTCATCAGTCCTCCAGGTGTTCGAGCTTCTGCGTCTGCTCCGCCAGGATCATGGCGTCGATCATCTCGAAGAGGTCGCCGTCGAGGTAGCTGTCCAGCTTGTAGAGGGTGAGGTTGATTCGGTGGTCCGTGATGCGGTTCTGGGGGAAGTTGTAGGTGCGGATGCGCTCGGAGCGGTCCCCGGACCCGATCATGCCGCGGCGCTCGCTGGCCTGTTCGGCGTTCTGCTTCTCCTGCTCCAGGGCGTACAGCCTGGCCTTGAGGTAGGCCATGGCCCGCGCTCGGTTCTTGATCTGAGAGCGCTCGTCCTGACACGTGGCCACGATGCCCGTCGGCAGGTGTGTGATGCGCACGGCGGAGTCCGTCATGTTGACGTGCTGTCCTCCGGCGCCGCTGGAACGATAGGTGTCGATCTTCAGATCCTCGGGGCGTATCTCGATCTCGATGTCCTCCACTTCGGGCATCACCGCCACCGTTGCGCTCGAGGTGTGGATGCGGCCGCTGGCCTCCGTCACCGGCACGCGCTGACCCCTGTCCCCGCCGCTCTCGTACTTCATCATGCTGTAAGCGCCGTGGCTGTCGATGCGGAAGATGACCTCCTTATAGCCGCCAAGGCCTATGAGGCTGCTGTCGATGACCTCGATCTTCCAGCGCTGCCGCTCGCAGAAGCGGGTGTACATGCGATAGAGGTCGGCCGCAAAGAGCGCCGCCTCGTCGCCGCCGACGCCCGCTCGAATCTCCACGATGACGCTCTTTTCGTCGTTGGGGTCCTTGGGGAGAAGGAGGATCGTCAGCTCCTTTTCAAAGTTCTCGATCTGGGGCTCAAGCTCGCTCAGCTCCTCCCTGGCCAGCTCCGCGATCTCCGGGTCGCCGCCCTTCAGGAGGTCCCTGGCCTCCGCGATGCTGGCGACGGCAGCGCGGTACGCGCGGTACTTCTCCACGACGGGCTCCAGTTGAGCTCGTTTCTTTCCCAGGTCCTGAAGCGCCCTGGGGTCCGAGGCCGTGGCCGGGTCCCCCATCCGCTCCTCGATGTCCAGGAACTCCTTCTCTATGGCCTGAAGCTTGGGCTCGATGTTCATGAGTTGTCCTCCATTGATTCCTTAACGGGCTGTCCTTCGGGGGGCTCCTCGTCGTCCCCGGTCCCCATCGCCGTGTTCAGGGAGGTCAGGGCCACCTCCGCCTGTCCGAAGTCCGGCTCCCTGGTCGTCAGGTACTGCAGGGAGAGGAAGGGGGCGATGACGATGCGCCCCAGCCGGCCGGAGTCCGCGGCGAAGCGGATGATCTCGTAGGAGGTGCCGATCACGATGGGTAGGAGCAGGACCCGCAGGACGACGCGACGAAAGAAGCTGCCCCCTCCCACGATGGAGAACACGGCGATGCTGACGAGGACGGCGATCAGGAGAAAGGAGGTTCCACAGCGGGGGTGGATGCGGGAGCAGGTCAGGATGTTCTCCGGCGTCATCCCCAGGCCGCTCTCGAAGGCGTTGATCGTCTTGTGTTCGGCCCCGTGATAGCAAAACACGCGGCGAATGTCGCCCCACAATCCGATGACTCCGACGTAGCCGATGAAGATGAGCGCTCGGACGACGCCCTCAAGCACGTTGGTCCACAGGGGGGACAGGCCGGGAAGCTCGGCGACCCAGAGGGGCAGTGCCACGAAGAGCCCGCCCACGGCGGCGATGCCGACCGCGATGGCGATGAGGAGGTCCTTGAAGGTCAGCGTTTCCTCCTGCTCCTCAAGGGCGACCTCCGCGGAGCGCGACAACGCCTTGAACCCCGTCGCCATCATCTCGCACAGGACGACCGCTCCGCGAAGGACGGGCAGTTTCCAGGGGAAGCGCTTCGTCCGGGAGCTGTTGGGCCAGTGCTCGCGAAAGATGCCGCCGGTGGGCCTGCGGACGGCCAAGCCCCATCGGGCGGGGCCCTTCATCAGGACGCCCTCGATGACGGCCTGTCCTCCCACGGGAACGCGCTTCGCTTCCCCGGTCGCAAGGCGGGAGGCCGCGATGGCGGCCAGCAGCCAAAGTTTAATCCTCGACAAGAAGATCCTCCATATCCTTAAACGGCCTGCCACAAGGTTTGACCTCGCCGCAGGCGCCAAAAATGCAGGACGGACCGGCCCTCTTAAACAGGACGGGGGCCTCCTGCCTGCACAGGACGAGCATTTGGCGGGCCAGCGCGCGAATCTCCCACTGGGCGCGGCGGCAGAGGCGCAGGTGGAAGAAGTGGTGCAGCTCCCGCGCGTTCATCGTCAGGACCAGCCGCGTTTCCCAGCCGTGGGGCAGGATGAAGCGGGCGTCCTCCGCTGGGACCCCCAGCTCGATGAGCCTCCGGTAGGCGGCGAAGGAGGCCTCGGCCTGCTGGCGAAACAGCGCCTCGGCTTCGGGCATGTTCGCGACGGTGGGGGGGACGATGACCGAGGAGCCCGTCATCTTGACGTAGCGCTGGCTCTGCTGGCTGAAGCTGGCCATGCGGTGCCGCACCAGCTGGTGTGAGGCCACGCGGCTCAGTCCGTCCACGGCGAAGGTGAAGGAGGCGTGCTCGAAGGTGGAGAGGTGTCCGCTCCGCCACAGCTGGTCCAGGAGCGCCTCGGAGAGGGACTCCCTCTCTCCGGCGAGGAGGTCCGCTGCCGTGACGTCCCTGTAGCAGATGCGGGCCGCCGCAGCCACCAGCTCGTCCGGATGGGGCGTGTGCGCCAACAGGGCAACGGTGCAAGGCATGATAAAAAAAGGGGCTCTTGCGGGCCCCTTCCTTCCTCTCTGCTAAACGTCCGTCTTCTGGCCGTAGTGGATGCCCTGGTACTTCTTCTGGAACTTTTCGAGCCGGCCGGCCTCGGAGAGGACGCGCCCCTTCTTGCCGGAGTAGAAGGGATGGCACTGCGAGCAGACGCCGACGCGGATCTCCTTCATCGTGGAACGGGTGGTGAACGTGTTGCCGCAGGCGCAGGTCACCTTGCAATCCTGATATTCGGGATGAATGTCCTTCTTCATAAGCGAAACACCTCCAAAAAAGCGAAACCCTTTACTTAAGCCTGAGGTTGGGGCCGATCAGTGGCGCAGGCCAAGGCGCTCGATCAGGCTCTTGTAGCGGTTGAAGTCCTTGTCCTTGAGGTAGCGCAGGAGCTTGCGCCGGCTTCCGACCATCTTCAGAAGGCCGCGGCGGGAGTGAAAGTCCTTGCTGTGGGCCTTCAAGTGCTCCGTCAGCTCACGGATGCGCTCCGTCAGCACAGCCACCTGTACCTCGGGGGAGCCGGTGTCGGACTCGTGCGTTCGGTACTCACTGATGACTTCCTGTTTCTTTTCCTTTGAGATCATTACGTTCACCTCTGTCTCTAATCGTGCCGCATGACCAGGGATTCGTCCGATCCAAGACGACATCCTGAGTGCAGGGCCGAAGCGTATATTAGCATTTTAGGACACGCGCCGCAAGTGGGGCCTTGACGCCAGCGCCGCGCGGACATCCCCGTTTCCCGCCTCGTGTCCCCTTTCGAGGGCCTCCATAGTGTAGAATAACGTTGCGGGCGTGCCCGCAACATTCCTTTTGTATAGGGGGAGAGCGCAGGATGCCCCAGGGCCGGGACGCGGTTGAAAGGGTACGGAGGGCGCTGGATGCCGCGGGCGCCCAGGACGTTGAGATCAGGGGCGTGGAGGGGAGCATCTTCACGGTGGAGGACGCGGCCGCCACCATCGGCGTGCCGCCGGGGGAGATCCTGAAGAGCCTCGTCTGCCTGGTGGACGGGGAGCCGGTCCTGGTGCTGATGAGCGGCTCGAACAGGATCGACTCCAAGGCCGTGGCCCGCGCTTTCGGCGGACGCCGCTGCCGGATGATGCCGGCGGACGACGTGTACGGGAGCTACGGCTTCCGCGTGGGGGGCGTCCCTCCGTTGGGGTACCCGCAGCCACTGCGGGCGGTGCTGGACGAGGACCTGTTCCGGTACGAGGTCGTCTGGGCGGCGGCGGGCACGGACCACGCCTTCTTCCCCGTAGCCCCCGAG
>NZ_CALHIQ010000138.1 GCF_938030725.1 uncultured Fretibacterium sp.
CTCATCGCCGAGAACGCCGGCTACCAGGGCGAAGTCATCGTGGAGAAGGTCCGTAACCTGAAGCCCGGCCACGGCCTGAACGCCAGCACCGGCGAGTATGCGGACATGGTCGCCGCGGGCATCATCGACCCCGTGAAGGTCACCCGCTCCGCGCTGCAGAACGCGGGCTCCATCGCCGCGATGGTCCTGACGACGGAGGGTATCGTCGCC
The DNA here is from genome assembly GCF_938030725.1 of uncultured Fretibacterium sp. GTDB lineage: Bacteria > Synergistota > Synergistia > Synergistales > Aminobacteriaceae > Fretibacterium. The sequence continues at coordinate 211 of NZ_CALHIQ010000138.1, forward strand.
GACAAGCCGGAAAAGAAGGACGCTGCGCCCGCCATGCCTGGCGGGATGGGCGGCATGGGCGACATGTACTAAAGCCGGAGACGGTCCGGTCTATAGCAACGCAAAGGGGGCTGACCTCAGGGTCAGCCCCCTTCCTTGTCCTTCGGATGCGGCCAAAGGGTGACGGTAGCCTAATTTCGCTAATAACAACCTATCGCACAACAAAAAGGAGGAAAACTTTAAAAATAGGGTACCTTAAGTGAGTATCCTTTTGCTTCCTAAAGCATATTGTTTGACTAAGGTTCAATCATAACGTTACCCGACGCTGCAGACCGATCCCCTACACCATTGGGCGTCCAAACGGAGAAAACAGTCTATAATAACCTCATGGGACCTGTGCCCATGGCGTCCTGAAAGCGCCTCCGTTGCAGGAGGCGCAGACGCCAAGACGCCGGAACAGAACGGAGAGGATTATTTTTGGACGCTGTTTTCGATAAGGACAAGTACAGGATCGGGAACTTCTCCATCGGTGAAGAGCTCGCCGTCGCGGCGGGCCCCTGCTCCCTGGAGAGCCTTGAACTCGGCATCGAAGTGGCCCAGACCATGAAGCACCTGTGCCGCGAGCGGGGCCTTCCCTACGTCTTCAAGGCGTCCTTCGACAAGGCCAACCGCACCTCCATCCACGCATGGCGGGGGCCAGGTCTGAAAAAGGGACTCGAACAGCTTGAGACGATCAAGGGGACTGCGGCCGTGCCCATCCTGACAGATATCCACGAGAGCTATCAGGCCGAGCCCGTCGGTCAGGTTGCGGACGTCATTCAGATCCCTGCCTTCCTGTGCCGCCAAACGGACCTGCTCGTAGCCGCCGCGAGGACCGGAAAGATCATCAACCTCAAAAAGGCCCAGTTTCTGGCCCCGGAGGACATGGAGTACGCCGCGGCGAAGTGCCGCGAGGCGGGAAACGACCGCGTCATCCTGTGCGAGCGCGGCACCGTGATGGGCTACCGCCACCTCGTCGTCGACATGACGGCCCTTGTGACCATGCGGAACCTGGGGTACCCCGTCATGTTCGACGCCACGCACAGCGTGCAGCAGCCCGGCGGCCTGGGCGGCATGAGCGGCGGGGACAGCGCGCTGGCCCTGCCGCTGGCGCGGGCGGCGGCGGCCGTCGGCATCGACGTCCTGTTCGCCGAAACGCACCCCGATCCCAAAAAGGCCCGAAGCGACGGTCCCAACATGATCCCCCTGGGCGAGATGGGCGCTTTCCTGGATCAGGTGCTGGCCATCCACAGGGCGCGACGGGCGCTGCCCGACGGACTGAGGCAGGACGAGGACGCCCCGGAACGCGGAAGAGAAGGGGGCGAGGCGAGATGACGTCAGCACTTCCGTGCGAGAGGCCCGGAGAGCGGCACTCGGACCATGAGCTCCTGGAGGCGGGGCGCCAGCTCATGAGGACCGAGGCCGCCGAGATCCTGCAGGCAGCGGACCGGGTGGGCCCGGAGCTGACGCGCGCGGCCCACGCCGTCCACGAGTGCAGCGGGCGGGTCGTCGTGGTGGGGCTGGGCAAGTCCGGGCACGTGGGGCGCAAGATATCGGCCACGCTGGCATCGCTTGGGACGCCGTCCTTCTTCCTGCACGCCGCTGAGGCCTCCCACGGGGACCTGGGCATGGTGCGGCGGGAGGACGTGGGGCTCTTCGTCAGCAACAGCGGGACCTCTGCGGAGATCGTGGCGCTGCTCCCCCACTTCCGCCGGCTGGGGGCGATGATGATCGCCATCACGGGGGGCCTTGAGTCCCCCCTGGCGCAGCACGCGGACGTCGTCCTGAATTCGCGCGTCGAGAAGGAGGGCGATCCGCTGCAACTGGCTCCCATGAGCAGCACCACGCTGCAACTGGCCCTGGGCGACGCGCTGGCGGCGATGGTGACGCTGCTGCGGGGACTGAAGCGCGAGGACTTCGCCCTGTTCCACCCGGGCGGGGCCCTGGGACGGCGACTCCTGACGCGCGTCCGCGACGTGATGGGCGGCCTCGGCCAACTGCCCGCGGTGCGGTGCGGCGTTTCCGTACAGGACGCGCTGTTCTCCATCACCAGTAAGGGGTACGGCGCTACCTGCGTCGTGGACGAGGACGGGAGGCTTTGCGGCATCTTTACGGACGGCGACCTGCGCCGCCTGATCGGCCGGCGGGGAACGGACGCCTTTCACGTGAAGATTGAGGACGCGATGACGAAGGACCCCAAGGGCATCAGCCCGGACGCGCTGGCGGCGGAGGCCATGCGCGTCATGGAGCGGGAGGAGATCAGCGTGCTCGTGGCCCTGGAGGACGGGCGTCCCGTGGGGATGCTGCACGTCCATGACCTCCTGAAGTCCGGCATCGCGTGAGGCATATTTCATGAGCAGCAAAAATATCCTGGGGGTCATCCCGGCGCGGTACGCCTCCTCCCGCCTTCCGGGCAAGCCCCTGGCCGACATCTGCGGCAAACCCATGATTCAGCACGTCTACGAGCGCGCCATGGCGGCACGACGCCTTACCCACGTCGCCGTAGCGACGGACGACGAGCGCATCGTATCCGCTGTGAAGGCCTTCGGCGGGTGCGCCGTCATGACCTCTCCGGATCACCCCAACGGCACGAGCCGCGCGGAGGAAGCCCTCCGTATCCTGGCCCCGGACGCAGACGCCGTCGTCAACGTTCAGGGGGACGAGCCTTTGCTGGACCCGGCGATGATCGACGAGGTTGCGGTGCTCCTGGACGAGCCGGGCGTTTGCTTCGCCACGCTGTGCCGCCCCATGGCCGACGCCGACCGGGACAACCCCAACGCGGTGAAGGTCGTCATGGACCGGAACGGCGACGCGCTCTACTTCAGCCGCTCCCTCATCCCCTACCCGCGGAACAAGCCGCGCCTCCCCGTCTACTGCCACATTGGCCTCTACGCCTACACCGCGGACTTCCTCCGGCGCTACGCCGCGCTCCCCATGACGCCGCTCGCGGAGGCGGAATCCCTGGAGCAGCTCAAGGCCTTGGAGCACGGGCACCGGCTCCGCGTCAAGGTCACGGCCTCCAGTGCCGAGGGCGTCGGCGTGGACACGCAGGAGGACCTTGAGCGGGTGAGGGCGATCCTGAGCGAGAGGTCCGGAGCATGACAAACGATACGACGAGGCCGGAGGGGACGGTCCACGCCGCCCTCGCGCTGTACGACCCCAAGGGGACGTACAGCCAACACGCGGGCGTCGTGATGACCTCCATCTTCGAGAACACGGAGGGCCCCGTCGTCGTACACGTGCTGCACGACAGCACGCTAACGGAGGAGGCCCGCGAAAAGTTCCTTCGCACGGCCGCAAAGTACGCGCAGGAAGTCCATCTCATCGACGTCACCCCCTATCGAGACCAACTGGACGCTCGAACGGTGGCCCTCGTTCAAGACGCCTGTTCCGTCGGGACGCTCTATCGCCTCCTCATCCCGGACCTGCTTTCCATCGGCCGGGTCATCTATCTGGACTGCGACACCCTGGTGAACCTGGACCTGAAGGAGCTCTGGGAGGTAAACCTGGACGGAAACTGCCTCGCCGGTGCATTGGACCACCCTGGAACGGGGCTTCGCCGCCTCTCCGCCGAGGCCCTTCGCGTGCGCCTGAACGGCGGGGACCCCGCCTCCTACGTCAACGCCGGCGTCCTGCTGATGGACCTGGACCGCATCCGAGAGCGGGGCAGCCTGTTCCAAGCCTCCATGGACTGGCTCGCCCACAGGGGACACACCGCCCGACTGGCTGACCAGGACATCCTCAACTCCCTGTTCAGAGGCTCCATCAAGCTGCTCGATGGCAGGTTCAACAACCGCCGTCTGGAGGGGGACCCGTCCCACTCCATTCTCCACATGATCAACGAGTCGAAGCCATGGCTGGGGCTGACGGGACTTCCCTCCGAGAGGCTCTACTGGAGGACGTACCTGCGCAGCGCCTGGGGCGAGAACACGACCCGCGACGAGCTGATCGATCTCCTGAGCCGCACCGCCTCCCACACGCCCTCCCTGCACCGCCACACGGCCCAGTGCTGGCGGCGGATCGGCCGCAGGCTCCAGCGCGATGTCCTCTGTGGAGAGCCGGCCCTCACAGCGGGCCTCCTCGTTCGAGAGCTCTTCCACCGCCTCGCCGCAGGACTTCGCGGCGGGCCTTGTTAAGCATGGACGCCGGCCTGCCACCTGCTGCGTTCCTGCTGCGCGACGCAGGAATGGGGGGGGCGGAACGATCGTCCCTGCGGTTGGCGAATGCCCTGGCTCGCCGCGGACTCCCCGTCTCCGCCCTGTTCCTGCACGCACGCGGCCCCATGCTCGCGGGGCTCGTCCCAGAGGTACGGGTCGTTGACCTCCACGGGTCCTTCCTACGCCTCCTGAACGAGGTCCGGCGCGGCAAGTTTGGCTTCCTGCTCCCCGTCTACACCGCCATGCGCGCCCTGCTGACGAAGGTCATCCTGCGAGGTCCCCTCCAGGTCATCCTGTCCCAGCGCAGCATGTTCACGATGGAACGTGGCCCCCTCCAGACGCGCCTCC
>NZ_CALHIQ010000139.1 GCF_938030725.1 uncultured Fretibacterium sp.
GGGGAAGTTCCCTTCAGGTTAAGGGTGGCGTCAGCGACAGGCGCCAACTGTCCGATGGTACTCTCTCCGCCCGCGGTGGTGACCTCAAGAGGATTCGTGTTGACGAACTTCAGAACATCAACGGTGTTACCCCCCTCGAGCCTCACCTTAGAGGAGAGGGCACCCGTAATATCGATGGCGCCCACCCTAACCGATGAGGCAAGGGCCAATGTAGGGGCGGGGTTCTTCCCCAGGAACCCGACCGTCCCGCTGACGTCCTTTTTCAGCGTGGCCGTTTTATTGGCTGCCATCTCCAGGCTCAGGTTCCCCGCAACCCCGGCATTTAGGACAAAATCTTCTTTAGGAAAAATCTTATCGATGGTCAGTATCTTGCCGTTGGTATCGATCTTGCTGCCATCGTCCGTCTTCAGATACTTAAGCCTCAGAGGCTTGTCCAGCACGAGCCGACCCTGAGCCCTCAGATCCACAGAGCCAACTTCCGCCAAACCCGCCACCTTCAGGTCGCCGTTATGGATCTCAACGGTCTTGATGTTATTTGGCAGCTTCTCTTTCAGCTCCAGATCGCCCTTCTTCATCGACAGCGTTCGATCATGACCATCACCACCGCCAAAATTCTCCTGGTCGACTACGATACTGCCGTTATCGATCTCCAGGAAGGGAGCAGTAAGACCCGGCAGCGCGTCACCGACTTTTGCGACCAGCGTGCCGCCATCCGTGATCTTCAGATCCGTGACGCCCTTCATCGCAGCCTTCAGGTCCAACGTCCCCTTACCGAGCAGCTGCAGCTGGCCTTCGCCCAAAACTGGTAGTACCCCCTGAAAGGTAAGGGTCGCGCCCTCCACGACATTCACGACGGACTTGCCGCCGTCCTTGACAGCGAACGCATCATTGGCCTCCAACGAAACGGCAGCCTTGCCGCTCTCGACCGTGAGCTTTTTGGCCGTCAAAGTGGCGGTGCCGCCGCCCGTAAGGGCCAGCGTCGCGTCGCCCGTGAACTTCAGCTCAGCAACAGTAACACCCGTTCCAAGGGAGGCGATAGTGATAGTGGCGCTCTCAGGAAAGATAGCCGTGTCGCTCTCGGCTGGCGGAGGTTCACCACCCCAGTTATCATCAAGACTCCAGTCTCTATTGTCGAGTGCGTAACCCGTCCACGTCCTCTCAGCCGCCAACGCCGTCCCGGCGAGGGCCAGGGCAAAGACCGCCCCCAGCGCCGCCACACGCAACAACCTCCTGCCCAAAACCATGTTCTTCCCCTCCTTAAGGAGTGATGACTCCCTCTAATGAAAAAACAACACGCACACGGATGCCCTCCGCACGATGGTCACTACATTGTGTTACCATATTACTGTGAAAATACCAGATGTCCGTAAAAAATGCAAGGATTGAAAATTTAACCCCGGGGGGCCGGTGCGCCTCCAGCCGAACCGGGCGAGGCGAGATCCCGGGACGCTTCCCCGGCTCAAGGGCGGGCCTGGTCCCCGACAGACCGCCGCGCACGCGGATTTGGCGCGGACACCTTGCGCTAAACCGCGAATGGATTAAACTATAAGCGGTTGTCTTGCGCACCTCAACACCATCTCAACACTACCATATTTATATAGGGGGGTTTTGCCATGATCACGTTTTTCGTCGCATTGGCCGTTTTGATCGTCGGCTACTACACCTACGGGCTCTTCGTGACGCTGGTGTTCAAGCCGGACGATCGCAGGACGCCCTGCCAGGTCCACCCGGACGGCGTGGACTACGTCCCGCTTCCCGTCTGGCGCGCGTTCCTGATCCAGCTCCTGAACATCGCGGGCCTCGGCCCCATCTTCGGCGCGCTCTCCGGCGCCATCTGGGGGCCCTCGGTGTACCTGTGGATCGTCCTCGGCACGATCTTCGCCGGCGCCGTCCACGACTACCTGAGCGGGATGCTCTCCATGCGCAACGACGGCGCGAGCGTTTCCGAGCTGACGGGCATGTACCTCGGCGCCACCATGAAGACCGTCATGCGCATCTTCTCCGTGGTGCTGCTGGTGATGATCGGCGTCGTCTTCATGGTCGGACCGGCCCAGCTCCTGAGCCGCATGATCATGGGCGCCGGCAGGGACTTCAACCTGCCGAGAACCGCTGCCGTCTCCATCCAGGCGGCTCCCGCCGTCGCGGCCCCCAAGGCCACGGCCGAAAAGCCCGCAGCGGCGAAGGCCGTGAAGGCCGACGAGGGCAAGGCGCCAGCGGAGGCCAAGCCTGCGGCCGTCGAGGAAGCGAAGCCAGAGGCCCCGGCCGAGGAGGCCAAGCTCACGCCCGTCGAAGAAGTGAAGCCGGAGGCTCCAGCCGAGGAGGCCAAGCTCACGCCCATCGAAGAAGTGAAGCCGGAGGCCCCGGCCGCTGAGGCCAAGCCCGCGGCTGTCGAGGAAGCCAAGCCGGAGGCCCCGGCCGCTGAAGTCAAGCCCGCCGCGGAGCCGGAGATGGTGTACGGCTTGACGGAGGCTGAGTGGGTGAAGTACCTCACCATCGCCATCCTGGTCTACTACTTCCTCGCGACGCTCCTGCCCATCGACAAGGTCATCGGCCGGTTCTACCCGCTCTTTGGCCTCTGCCTGCTCCTCATGGCGGCGCTCATCGGCGGCGCCACGGTGATGAACCACCTGAACGGAACGCACCCCATGATCGAGCTCTGGGATGGCTTCTACAACATGCACCCGAAGGGCGCGACGACGCCCATCTGGCCCCTGATGTTCATCACGGTGGCCTGCGGCGCCATCTCCGGATTCCACGCCACGCAGTCGCCCATGATGGCGCGCTGCCTCACCAGCGAACGCCAGGGGCGCTTTGTGTTCTACGGCGCCATGGTCGCCGAGGGCATCATCGCCCTGATCTGGGCCAGCGCGGGCATCGCCTTCTACAACACCTTCGGCTCCCCCATCACCACGGAGGGGCTCTTTCTGGCCAAGGGCGGCAACTCCGCCACCGTCTACGACATCTCAAACGGGCTCCTCGGCTCCATGGGCAGCATCCTGGCCCTCCTGGGCGTCGTGGCCTGCCCCATCACGTCCGGCGACACGGCCTTCCGCAGCGCGCGCCTGACGCTGGCCGACTGGTTCAAGATCGACCAGAAGCCCCTCAAGCCGCGCCTGATGCTGGCCCTGCCGCTGCTCCTGATCGGCTACGCCATCTCCTTCGTCGACTACGGCATCGTGTGGCGCTACTTCTCCTGGTCCAACCAGACCCTGGCCATGATCGCGCTCTGGGCGGGCGCCGTCTACCTGTGCCGGAACGTCTCCCCCATCAGCGGCTTCATGGCCGCCATTCCCGCCACGTTCATGTCCGCGGTGAGCTCCACCTACTTCTGCTTCGCCCCAGAGTGCCTGGGCTTCGCCACGAAGTTCAGCGAGGGGCTCTCCCTGTGCGGCGTGACGGTGAACGGCGTTCAGCTCTCCTACGGGATCGGCTTCGTCTTCGCGCTCGTCCTGTTCTCCATCTTCTTCGGCGTCTACCGCTCCGCCAACTACTACAAGTCCCTCAAGAAGAGCGCCTGACGGCTTCAGGCCGCAGAGATAACAGGAGGGGCGGACCGACGCGGTCCGCCCCCCTTTTCGTCTTTCGCGCCGCGCGCCTCCTGATATAATGAAGCGGGATTCACACCCTTTTACTTTATTATGTTGGGAGGAACGACCTGTGTACACGATCGAAAATCACGACACGCGCCCGCAGCACAACCTCGCACTCGAGGAGTACCTCTGCCGTCTGGCCGCCCGCGAGGGCAGCGAGTTCTTCATGCTGTGGCAGAACGAGCCGACCATCGTCGTCGGACGCTTTCAGAGCACCCTGAGCGAGATCAACGGGGACTTCGTGAAGCGGCACGGCATCCACGTGATTCGGCGAAACTCGGGGGGCGGCGCCGTCTATCACGACCTGGGCAACATCAACTACAGCTTCGTCCGCGCCGACCTGGGCGAGTTCGACTTCGCCTTCTTCACCCAGCCCATCATCGACGCCCTGGGCAAGCTGGGGGTCCACGCGGAGCTGTCGGGCCGCAACGACATCGCCATCGACGGAAAGAAGATATCGGGCGGCGCGCAGTACCGGCACGGGGGCATCGCCATGCACCACGGGACGCTGCTCTTCGACGAGGACCTGGACGTCCTGTCCCAGGCGCTGAACGTCGACGCGGCGAAGTTCAAGAGCAAGGGCGTGCAGTCCGTGCGCAGCCGCGTCACCAACGTCAAGCCCCACATGCCGAACGCGGGGGACATGACGGCGCGGGACTTCATGGCGCTGCTCCAGGACCAGATCCAAGGGCTGACCCCAAGGACGCTGACGGAGGAGGACGGCCGCGAGGTGCAGAAGCTGATGGACGAGAAGTACTCCACCTGGGAGTGGAATTACGGCACCTCCCCCGCCTTCACGGAGGCGCGGCGCGAGCGCTTCCCCTGGGGCGGCGTCGAGGCGCGCCTGAGCGTCCAGGACGGGCGCGTGACGGGCTGCACGTTCTTCGGCGACTACTTCGGGACGGGGGACTACGGGCCGCTCCTGAGCCGCATCCTGGGGACGCCCTACACGCGGGAGGCGCTGCACGAGGCGCTCTCCGGCTTTGAGCCAGGGGAGATGTTCGCGGGGGCGTCGGGGGCGGACGTCGAGAAGCTGCTCACCCCGGAGGTATGACGTGAGCGGCCCCTCAGCCGTGAACGTCCGCCCCGCCGCCATGGCGGACGCGCGGGACATCCACGCGCTGCGCGTCATGACAGGCGTGTTCGAGAACATCCTTTCGCTCCAAAGCGAGCGGCTGGAGGACGTGGAGGACTTCCTGCGCGGGATGCGGGACCCGCTGCTGGCGGCGGAGGTCGATGGACATGTCGTCGGCCTGGCGGGGCTCGAGGTGTCGAAGCCGGCGCGGCAGCGGCACGTGGGAACGATCGGCATCATGGTGCATCGCGACTACCAGGGCCGCGGCATCGGCCGTTCTCTCCTCTCCGCGCTCCTCGACATCGCGGACCGGTGGCTGATGCTGAAGCGCGTGCAGCTCACCGTCTTTACGGACAACCAGCGGGCCATCGGGCTCTACAGGTCCCTGGGGTTCGTCGTCGAGGGGACGGAGCGCTTCGCAGCCATCCGGGACGGCCGGTATGCGGACGAGTACCTGATGGCCCGCTACAGGGAGTGACGAAATGCGCTGCGAAATCTGTGTCATAACACTCTATGAGGCTAAGGAGCTGTGACCTATAAAATGAAGTACTACGCGCAAACAGGATCGGAGTATAGGCTGACCAGGGACAAATTGACCCTTTTCTGGCTTCTCTTGGGAGGGGTGCTGCTGTTTGCCGTGTCAACTCTCTTTGAAGGGAGCAGCGTCGATGAAAAAGTGGCCTTTTGGACGGCGAGAGTCTTTTGCGTGCTCCTGCTGCTGGGTGCGGTATCCATCAGCAACAAAAAAATTGTTTTCAACACCCGTACCCGGGAATTAACGGCGATTACGGGGCTGTTCCGCAGCAAAAAAGTCTTTTCGTTCGACCGGTTCTCGAGTATCGAAGTGCTCAAGGAAACCTACTACGGCTTCATCCCCTTAGGCGTTTCCGTAAAGGCGTACTTCAAGAACGATAAAGGGGAAGAGGTCCCCGTCCTTCTGCGTCAGGTTCTGTTTACCCTCGCAACCCGATGGGCGCAGCAGCTTGTCGATGAAACGGAAAGCCTCATCAAAGCCAATTAAGGAAGCGCCGAAAGATCCCTTTTTTTCGATGATCCTTGATTGCTTTCAATAACTTTTGCGCTTCCTTAAAGCCATTGAATCCGAGTCCAAGGTTTCGTTTTTTTCGCCCCGAAGAAGTAAAGGAGAAACGCCTATGCACGAATTGTCCGCTTACGACATCCAAGAAACCGGGAGTACGTTCAGCTTCCAGCCCTTCAAAAAGGAGTTCCCGAAAAATGTCCTGTATATGGCGCTGGCGGCAGTCGCTGGCGGTATCTTTATCTTTTTCAACGCCAATCCCGATTGGGACAAGATCATGCTTTCCCTGTTGGCTTTGGGTATGGCGTACCTGATTTACTGGGGCCTGTTCGTCGTCAGGACGACAGTCGTATTCGACAAGGGGAACAGGACGATCTTCAAGCAAAAGGGGAGTGGACTCAAAAAAATCCTGCCTTTTGAAGAGGCCTGTCTTCTATTGACCAACACCAATGGAGGGTGCTATTACAGCATCGCGCGCAAAAACGACCGATATCGGTCCGTACAGAGGCTGAGCGGTTATATGTCCGAGAAAGAGCTCCATGCTTTCGAAGAGGGAATAGCGCAGAAGATCAAACCGATGCTGGAGGAATAGCGATTCGTCTTTCAGAGCGTCAGACGCGTTGGGCCATGGGTGAGGTCCCCCTCGCCCATGGCCCAACGGGGCTATTCGAACAGTCGCCGACGCCCATCTCCACATCGCGGCCTCGATGTCGCCTTTCAGGCGACCACGGACGACCGCCCCCCTCCTATAATGGGGCCGTAAGGTCAAAAAAAGGCCGGGCCGCCGTTTCACACGGCGCCGGTCACAGGAGGGCTCGAAGATGAAAGAGAACCTGACGGAGATCGTGTTTATCCTCGACCGCAGCGGCTCCATGGGCGGGCTGGAGGCCGACACCATCGGCGGCTTCAACGCCATGATCGAGAAGCAGAGGAAGGGGGACGGCGAAGCCCTGGTTTCCACCGTCCTCTTCAGCGACCGGAGCGAGGTCCTCCACGACCGCGCGGACGTGAAGGACGTCAGGCCCCTGACGGAGGCGGACTACTTCGTCGGCGGGTCCACCGCGCTGCTGGACGCCATCGGCGGCGCGATCCACCACATCGGGAACGTCCACCGGTACGCCCGCCCCGAGGACGTGCCGGAGCGCACCCTGTTCGTGATCACGACCGACGGGCAGGAGAACGCGAGCCGCCGGTACGGCATCGAAAAGGTCAGGCAGATGATCGAGCTTGAGAAGAGCCAATACGGCTGGGAGTTCCTGTTCCTCGGCGCCAACATCGACGCGATCGAAACCGCGGAGCGCTTCGGGATCGGCAGGGACCGCGCCGCAAACTACTGCAGCGACAGCGAGGGGACGCAGCTCAACTACGACGTGATGAGCGAGGCCATCTCCACCGTCAGGTTCGGCAGGCCCCTGTCCGCCAATTGGAAGCGGCGCATCGACGAGGACTGCCGCAGGCGAGGCGGATGGAGGGGCGACGCGGAATAGCGCCAAACGGGATACGCTCCTGCTACGCCCCCAGCAGGCTCTGGTTGAAGGCGAAGAGCGCCTCGTTGATCTCGAACACGTTGTAGTTTCCGTTCCGGATGAAGTACTCGATGATGACGTCGAACTTGCTGCTGCGGGAGAGCGCGAACCCGGCCTTCATCAGCATGTCCTTCGCCTCGTCGAGGGGCAGCTCCAGCGCGATGGCAAAGGCGAGGGCCGTGGACTTGCTCGGCCGGTAGTCCGCGTCGCTCCTGATCTTCGAGAAGAGCTTCCGGTCGATGTTGGCCTTCTTGTAGCACTCCACGTCCGTCATGCCCCTTTCGTCGATCTTGCGGAGGAGCATCCGCGAAAAGCTCTCGTCGATCCGGCTCACCACTTCGCTGAGGTTCTCCAGGGGTGCGGCGGGGCCCATCGGCCCCCTCTTCTGGGCGAGACCTCGGGGGACGCGTTCATGGACTTCGTCGAGGTCCTCCAGGAGCTCGGCGGACCTCATCAGCTCCGCCTCCCACTCAGGGAACAGCCTCCTGCGCCGCTGCGCGTCGTTCCTGTCCGCGCGTTCCTCAACGTAGTGATCGTCCACGTACTCCTCGACATCCCGGAACAGCTTCGCGCTGATCTGGTAGGACCTCCGGTCGAAGATGACGATGTAGACGGTCATGTCGTTCCGAAAGAGAAATTCGCTGATCGTATCGACCGCGACCCGGAGAGCCTGGTCCTTCGGGTAGCCGTAGGCGCCGGAGGAGATGAGGGGGAAGGCCACGGACTCGCAGCCGTGCTCCCTCGCCAGCTCAAGGGAGGTCCTGTAACAGGAGGCGAGCAGGTCCCGCTCCCCGTGCCGGCCGTCCCGCCACACCGGGCCGACGGCGTGGATGACGTACCTGCAGGGCAGCCCGTAACCACCGGTGATCTTTGCGCTTCCCGTCTCACAGCCCCCCAGCGTCCGGCACTCCTCCAGGAGCCCCGCGCCGGCGGCGCGGTGAATACACCCGTCGACGCCGCCTCCGCCCAACAACGACGGGTTGGCGGCGTTCACGATGGCGTCCACCTTCATCTTCGTGATGTCGTTCCTGACGATCTCAAGCGGCATGATACAAGACCCTCCCTCGTCCAGGCATCAGGCGTCCCACAAACGGCTCCTCCCGCCGGACGCCTGAGCCCTCACAGCGCCTCGGCCTTGTAGGAGCTGCGGACGAACGGCCCCGACGCCACCCGCGCGAACCCCAGCTCGAGGGCCTTGATCCGGTAGCGCTCGAAGGTCTCCGGCGTGACGTACTCGTGCACCGCGATGTGCCGCGCGGTGGGCTGAAGGTACTGCCCCACGGTCAGCATGTCGCAGTCGCCCTCCCTCAGGCGCCTCATGACGTCGATCACCTCGTCCTCCCGCTCTCCCAGCCCGACCATGATGCCCGACTTCGTCTTGAAACCCTTGCTCTTGGCGTAGCGGAGGACCGCCAGGGAGCGCTCGAAGTCGGCCTGGGGGCGCACCCTGGGGTAGAGGGCGGGGACCGTTTCCACGTTGTGGTTCAGGACCTCCGGTCGCTCTGCCAGGATGACGTCCAGCAGGTCCTCTCGCCCCTGCATGTCGGGGATCAGGAGCTCGACGGTCGTCTCCGGGCACTGCGCCCGAAGCTCCCGGACGCAGGCGGCGAATTGTCCCGCCCCCTGATCGGGCAGGTCGTCCCGCGTGACGGAGGTGATGACGGTATGGCGAAGCTTCAAAGAGCGGACGGCCGCGGCGACGTGCTCCGGCTCCAGCGGGTCCACGGGGTCGGGGCGCTCCCGGCTGACGTTGCAGAAGGTGCAGTTGCGCGTGCAGTTCCGCCCCAGGATGATGAAGGTCGCCGTCCTCTTGCCGTAGCACTCCATGCGGTTGGGACAGTTGGCCTCCTGACACACGGTGTTCAGGTGCAGGGCCTTCAGGAGCGCCTCGACCTCCTGAAACGGGCGCCCTCCCTGAACCTTGATCTTGAGCCACTCAGGCTTCCGCATCGCCGCTCTGGATTCCGTCATGGGCTGTTCCTCCTCTATGCGGCGTCCGTGGCCCGGACGGCCAGGACGTCCTGAATCAGGACCTCGTTCTCCATGCCCCGGATGTAGTCGTCAACGCGGACCCCCTCAAGCCCCCGGCGCAGCGACTCGCGCTCGATCGCGCAACCCTTCAGGCGCCCGGCCAGCTCGAAGACGTCCCGGTCCCCGAAGAAGTCCCCCAAAATCTCCGCGTGCTCGATGAGGCTCCGGCCGACCTCCAGGCGATACCCGATCATGCCGAAGGGGTGCCGGACGTCGTAGCGGTGCGTGAACCGGTAGCGGAGCCCGAAGTTCCACGCCGGGGAGTCGAAGCGCTCCCGCTTGATCCGCAGGACCTCCCGCAGGTCCTCCTGGCGGACGGCGCAGGTTTCGCGGACGCCGTAGTGCCTCATGAGCTGTTCCTTCAGGTATTCCATGAAATCCCGCACGTCCATGCGGACGTATGGGGCAAGGGTCCCGATCCGGCTGGCGACGGAGCGGACCTGCTTGTTCACGAACTTGACGGGGTTGGGGCGCAGCGCCCTCGAGATGGCCTCGTGGTCCACGTCGAACAGGAGCGTCCCGTGGTGCAGCACCCGGTCTCCGTATCGAAACTGGGCGTTTCCGGAGACCTTTTTGCCCTCCACGGTGATGTCGTTCCGGCCCGTGAACTCCGCGTCGATGCCAAGCCCTTTCAGGGCGTCGACGACCGGTGAGGCGAACTTGAGGAACGGGTTTTCCTCCTCCCCGCCGCTCCGAAACGGGGCGATGAGGGAGTATTGCAGGTTCCTGAGGTCACAGTAGATGGCCCCTCCGCCGGAGAGCCGGCGCACCACGCGGATGCCCTTCTCCCGAACGTAGTCGGCGTCGTACTCGCAGAGGGCGTCCTGATTCCGGCCGATCAGGATCGTCGGCACGTTCTGCCAGACCATCACGACGTCCTCCTGAAGGTTCTTCAAGAGGTACTCCTCAAGGGCGTGGTTGTACGCGGGGTCGGTGGACGGGTTTTCGATCAACAGCAACGCTCGGACCTCCTCAATTCGGGGGGTGCCCCTCAAGACGCGCTGCGTCGGGACGCGCCCCCGTATCGCGTCCCGACCCGACGCCCTCCACAGCCCGTCGGGCCATTGCCAACGGCCACAGGTGCCGACGCACCAAAACCATCCCGCAGGCGGGCCATTTCCGGTCTGTCGAAGGAGGGGCCGGGAGGGACTTCATGCCTTAACCTCATGCCTCACAGCACTTTTCCGTATAAGTATACCATGAGCGCTGGACGCGGCACCCAGTGGGGCGAGCGCGGG
>NZ_CALHIQ010000140.1 GCF_938030725.1 uncultured Fretibacterium sp.
ACCACCTTCCGCCCCCCCTCGACGGCCTCCTTGATCCGCACCGGACCGGCGGGAAGGGCCTCCCTCATTTTCTGTAAGATGGCGTCGATATCGTGCATGTTGAACCCCCCTAAGGTTACTCAGCTTCCGACGCCGTTCCCGCGCCGACGCGCGGTCAGGGCGTAGAAGGACACGGAACAAACCAACACGAGGCCGTGTACGAAGCGCGTCCAAAAGCCGGACCACCCCGCACTGACGACCCCTGCCTCGATCATGCCGATCACCGCAGCTCCTGCCGTCGTACCCCAGACGCTGCCGCTGCCGCCGTACACGGAAGTTCCCCCAATGAACACGGAGGCGAAGACCAGCAGAAGGTACCCCTCGCCCTGAGTAGGCCACCAGTTGGCCAGCTCCAGGCACGCCAAAATTCCAGAGAAGGCGGCCGTCAGGCCCAGCAGGACGAACACCGCGACGCGGGCTCGCGCCACCGGAAGCCCCATCATCCGCGCGACCTCCCGGTCGTCGCCAATGAAGCGCAGGGCATCTCCCCAAGAGGTGCGGTGCAAGATCACTGCCGTGACGACGGCCAGCCCCAGAGCCCACAAAAACTGCGCGGGGATCAACCCGCCGACGCGCCCGACGAACAGGGCGGTAAACGGCAGCCGACGGACGAAGGGCAAGGCAACCGCAAGCCCGCCGGAGAGCAACATCACGCAGCCCCGCCAGAGGAAATCGAACCCGATCGTCACGACGATCGAGGGCACCCCCGTCTTGACCACGACCAGCCCGTTGATCAGGCCGATGCCTGCCCCCGCGGCGAGCCCCGCCACGAGGCCAGTCGCTGCGGACCCCGTGGCCTTCGCCACGACGGCGAACAGGAAGCTGGACATCGCCATGTTCGAGGCGAAGGACAGGTCCATCTCCCCGGCCACGACCACCAGGGTCATCCCCATCGCGACGATCGCCACGAAGGGGATGGTCGTCATAAACGAGAGGTAGATGTAGCGGGAGAGAAACGTCGCGGGCGCGGTCAGGACGAAGAAGCCCCAGAGCAGCAGGAGCACCGCGGTGATGGGAAGCTGGAGCGCAAGGGCCGAGCGCAGCCGAAAGCCTGCGTTCATAGCGCGACCTCCCTCAGACGCGCTGTCAGCTCCGGCAGCGTCAGCGCTCCGCGCGTCCACTCCCCCGCGTTGAGCCCGTGGGACAGGACGACGAAACGATCCGCCACCGCCCAGACGTGATCGATGCTGTGGGTGATGAACACCACGGACTTTCCCCGTTCCCGCACCCCGCAGATGAACTCCAGAACCTTGTCCACCTCGCTCAGGGCCAGGGCCGTCGTCGGTTCGTCCAGGACGACGAGCTCGGCATCGAAGTACATGGCCCGCCCGATGGCCAGCCCCTGCCGCTCCCCGCCCGACAACACTCCGGCACGGGTGTCCGGGGTCAGGCGACCTCCTCCCAGCCCCATGCGCGCCAGGAGCTCCGCGGTGACGCGGCGTTCCTCCGCCACGTCGATCAGCCCCCAATCAGGAAACTGCGAGCTGCTAAAGTGAATATGCCGGCCCACGAAGACGTTGCGCCACAGGGACTGCTGCAGGCCCAGCGCCCTGTCCTGATAGACGGTTTCGATGCCCAGGCCCCGCGCACGGGAAACGCCGGACCGCGTCCAGTCGAGCTTCCGGCCCCGAAAGAGAAACGTCCCCGCATCCGCGCCGTAGAGGCCCGACAACACCTTGATCAGGGTGGACTTGCCCGCCCCGTTGTCGCCCAGCAGGCCAACGATCTCCGCAGCGTTCACGCGGAAGTTGACACCCCGAAGGGCCTCCACGTTCCCGAAGGACTTACGGATGCCCCGCATCTCAACCAGGGCGGCGTCCGCCCCGCCTTTCCCGCCCTCCACGCTTCAGCGCACGCCCTTCTCTGCCAGAGGGGCAATCTGTTCAATGTTGTCCTTGTCCACGAACCCGCCCGCCGTGTCGATCACCAGCCCGCCGAATCCGCAGAGGCGCGACTGAACGAGATTCACAACGGCCAGATAGCCGATGAGGTAGGGCTGTCCCTCGCCCACGAGGTCCAGGTAGCCGGAACGGATGGCCTCGGCCGTCGCAGGGGAGAGGCTGAAGCCGGCCACCGCCACGCGGTCGGGGTCCATCCCCGCGGACCGGAGGGCGTTCCCGGACTGCGCCGTCAACGCTCCGTGATCGATGACGACGAGCTTGCAATCCTCATGGGAGGAGAGGTAGCCCGTCAGGACCGGAGCGCCCAGCGTCGCGTCCTTGTTGATCTCAGGCGAGATCTCGATGTAGTCCGCCGTCAATCCCGCCTTCTCGAACACGTCCAGGATGGCCAGGGCGCGCCGCCCGCGTCCGGGCAGACTCTTCAAACCCCAGACCATGACCCGGTCTCCCTCCTTGAGGCCGAACTGCGTAACGCAGCGCTCGGCCAGCATCCTGCCCTGATTGTAGTTGTCCGGGCCGATCAGCCCGAAACCGCGGGATTGGTACTTTTTGTAGAGGCGGGGCAGCGGCGTGTCAACGCAGGTGACGAGAGCTCCCTGGGCATAGGCTTGATCGATCAGGGGCTCATAGGCGTCGTCGCCGGGGACCCCAATGACGACCATTCCGTCCGGCTTCGAGGTCAGGCCCTGACGGAAGTTCTCCAACATCTTCTCGGCGTTCCAGTCGGAGTAGACGAACGCGATGTCAAGGTCCAGGTCCCGCGCCGCAGCCGCAGCGCCGTTCTGCAGCACGGTTCCGTAGGACTCGCCGGGGCCGCCGCCCGTGTCGAACCAGACCTTGAAGCGTTTCGCCTCCTGGCTCGCGTCGACGCCGAAGGCCATGGACGGAAACAGGACGAGCGCAACCAACAACAGAGCAACTGCTTTTTTCATGAACACACAATCCTCCTCAGGACTTAAAAAATGACACGACTGCGCGACGCGGAACACCTCCCCTGCCGTCGGGCACGGGACGTTCGCGTGTCGCTATGGAAATAAATAGATGAAGGGAAGACCCCATCAAGGGGGTCAACGAACGGTACGGAAGGGGGACGAGAGGGCGGGGCCTGTCGAAATCGTCTTTACGATGCAGGACCGATCCTCAGAGGACCGCACCGAACGATGCATCCCGTGCACCGCGGCTCAGTGCGTCAGGAAAAACCGAACATGGCGATCCTCCTCCCGTCTTAAAGGGTGCGGGGCCATGCCGTTCAGACCAACTCCCCGACCAAGGCCCCGCGTAAGTATGCGTCAAGGGGGATGGTAAAGTCAAGGGGGGCAAAAACGTAATCTCGCCGTCCCGAAGCAGGTCGCAAGGAACTCCCCGGAACGGCTGGAAATTCCCTTCAGCCCTTTCTTTTAAAATCTCCGGAAGTATGGTATAACGCTCATTATGCCCCGCATACGGGACAGCGATCGACAGTCGCATCAACGGGAGGGATCGTCTTTGGATTACACTTATCTCTTGAGCCTTTGCGTCATTCTCTTATCCACGAAGATATTCAGCCTCATCTCGCGCCGCGCCCAGCTGCCGCAGGTGGTGGGCGCCTTGATGGCGGGACTGATCTTCGGCCCCGCAGTGCTGGGACAGCTCACGAACGCCCTCTTCGGCGTCCGGTTCTGCCTCATGCCCTCGCCGCTCCTCTCCCGGCTGGCGGAGCTGGGGGTCATCGTCCTGATGTTCACCGCCGGCATGGGGACCAGCGTCAAGGACCTGAAGGCATCCGGCAAGGCGGGGTTCCTCGTGGCGCTCCTCGGCGTGCTGACGCCGCTCGGCATGGGGGCGCTGATGCTCTACGCCTTTGAGCCGGCCACGAACTTGGAGTCCGCCCTGTTCCTGGGCTCCGTCCTTACCGCCACCTCCGTTTCCATCACCGTGGAGGCCCTGAAGGAGATCAACATGCTGGCCACGAAGGTGGGCAACACGATCCTCGCGGCGGCGCTCATCGACGACATCTTGGGCCTGATCTGCCTCACGATCGTCAGCGGGATGGGAGGGGAGCAGGTGAGCCTGGCGCTCATCGGCGTGAGGCTCCTGGGCTTCTTCGCCTTCGTGGGCATCGCCGCCGTCGCCTACCACCGGGCCATGGTGTGGATGGACCATCGAAATGCGGAGAGGAACCTGCGCCGCTACCCCGTGGCGGGCTTTGCCTTCTGCCTCTTCATGGCCTGGACCGCCGAGGTGGTGTTCGGCATCGCGGACATCACGGGGGCCTTCGCCGCAGGCATGATCATCGCCATGGCGCCCAAGGGACAGTACATCGCCAGCAAGTTCGACACGATGGGCTACCTCCTGCTGACGCCCGTCTTCTTCGCCAACATCGGCCTCGAGGTTTCCATCCCCAGCATGTCCGGCTGGCTCGTCTTCTTCACGCTGGTGCTGGTGCTGGTGGGCGTCGCCTCCAAGCTCATCGGCTGCGGCCTGGGCGCGAAGCTCTGCGGCTTCACCAATCGGCAGTGCGTTCAGACGGGGCTCGGCATGGTGTGCCGCGGCGAGGTCGCGCTGATCGTCGCCAACAAGGGCATCGCCATGCACGCCATCCACGAGCAGTACCTTGGCCCGATCATCATCATGATCATCGCCTGCACCATCCTCTCCCCGGCCATGCTGAAGGCGGCCTTCAGGGGTGAAACCTCCGCGGAGAAGGAGAGCCGCCTGATCGAAAACTATACCCTCACCGAGAAGACCGAGAGGATTCTGGGGCGCCTGTTCAACCGCCACCATCGAAGGCAGAAACTGGAGGACATCCGCTCGAACCAGCAGCGCGAGGATTGACCGGGAATAACCGTCCGATGCGAAGCGCGGGGCCGAGGACGCCCCGTCAAGGCGCCTCCGGCCCCGCGCTCCACCGCGAAGTCCCTGCCTCAGCGCAGGGACTTCGCGACGTTCTGCGTCAGGACGCTGCCCTTCCGCGCCGTGCTCGTCACGGCGTCCATCATGACGCCACGGACGCCGCGGCGCTCGATCTCCGCAACGCCCTCGATGGTCATGCCGCCGGGGGTACAGACCGCATCCCTCAGATCGGAGGGCACCCGGCCGGAGTGCGTCACCAGCCGCGCTGCACCCAGCGCAGCCGCCGCAGCGCCCCGGTAAGCCAGGGCCTTTGGAAGCCCCGCCTGGATGCCCCCCATGGCGGCCCCCTCCAGGAGCTCCAAAAAGAACGCGGGTCCGGCTCCGATCAGGGCGGTCAGGGCGTCCAGCTTGCCCTCCTCCGTAAACTCCGCGTCCCCCAGCAGGGAGAAGGCCGCGCGAAGCCACTCCCCGTCCTCCGGCGCGCACCCGCTCGAGACGACCACGCCGCTGAAGGCCGCGTTCATCGCCGCGCACACGTTCGTCATGACGCGCGTCCAACGGGCCTCCGGGGCCGCCTCCTCCAGCAGGGACAGGGACACCGCCGCTGCCAGCGAGACGCAGAGTTTCCCCCCTAGGGCGTCGCGCAGTTCCCTTACCGCCCCCAGGGTCAGGTGGGGTTTCAGGGCGAACATCACCACCTCCGCGCCGCGGGCCGCCTCGGCGTTGTCTGCGATCAATTGGACGCCATCCTGCGCCACCTCCGGCCGACGTTCCGGATGGGGGCACGAAGCCGTCACCCGGCACCCCGCCTTGGCCAGTCCGCGCGCCACGGCGCCCCCCAGGGCTCCCGCTCCAATCACAGCGATACCCGTTCTCCTGACGTCCTTCTCCACGACCTAATCCCCTCCTTGAGCCGAAGCGGACGCGCGGGTCCGGCTCCACGCGAACATCCCAAGCGCCGCGGCCACGCTGGCGTTGAGTGACCCCACGCCACCCTGGATGGGGATTCGCAGCAACTGGTCGCAGTTCTCGCTCACGAGGCGCGACAGCCCCTCCCCCTCGGCGCCGACGACGAGGGCCAGGCGCGCCGGCAGCTCGTCCTCCCACAGGCTGACCTCCGCGCGCCCCTCAAGGCCCACGGTCCAGAAGCCCGCGGTCTGAAGCTGCGCGAGCGTCCGAACGACGTTGACCACCGGGATCATCGGAAGGCGCAGTGAGGCGCCGGCGCTGGTCTTGACCACCGTCCCACCCGGCAGCGCGGAGCGGCGGCGCGAGTAGACCGCAGCGGCAGCCCCGGCAGCCTCGGCGGAGCGCACGATGGCCCCCAGGTTGTGGGGGTCCTCCACGTGGTCCAGCACCACGATCAGGGCTGGGGCCTCTGCGGGCAGGGCCTTCAAAAAGGGCTCCAGGTCCACGGGAACCGTTTCCGTCAGCCGGCAGGCCACCCCCTGATGGCGTTCTCCGGGGCAGAGCTTGTCCAGGGCCTCCGGCGCCACCAGCTGATACACGACGCGCCCAGCCCGTGCCAGGTCCACCAGCTCATCCAGGTAGGGCGGCCGAACGTTGTTGGCGATCAGGAGCCGCGTGCATCGCGAGGGCGTGTTCCGCACCAGGTCCAGCACGGGCTGGCGCCCCCAGCAGACGTCGTCCGGCGGCAGGGCCCGTTCTGCGGGCCTGCGAAGGGCCTCCTCGCGCGGGGACCGACCCCGCCGCGCCTCCGTGGGGCGTCCTGGCCCCCTCAGGTCGGGACGCCTGCGCCCCTCCCCGCCGCTCCGGCGCGGCCCGCCCTTTCCTCCGCTGAATCGTTCCGCCATGTGTCCTACGCTCCTTTGAGGGCCACTGCCCCCTCGATCTCCTGCGCGTACTCCCGCAGGAAACGCGCCGTGTACCCCTTTTTCCGCATCACCTGTTCGGGGGTGCCCTCCGCCACGATGCGGCCGCCGCCCTCCCCGCCTTCCGGCCCCAGGTCGATGATGTGGTCCGCCGACAGCAGGACGTCCAGGTTGTGCTCGATGACCACCACCGTGCTGCCGTTGTCGGCGATGCGGTGGAGGATCTCCATCAGCTTTCTCACGTCCGTGTAGAACAGGCCCGTCGTGGGCTCGTCCAACAGGTAGAGCGTCCGGCTGCTGAACTTCTTCGACAGCTCCTTCGAGAGCTTCACCCGCTGGGCCTCGCCCCCCGACAGCGTCAGGGCCGACTGCCCAAGGCGGATGTAGCCCAGGCCGGCGTCCTGAATCAGCCGCAGGCGGCCCGCGATGCGAGGGATGTCTCCGAAGAACTCCGCGGCGTCGTCCACCGTCATGGCCAGGACGTCCGCGATGGACCGGTCCTTGAAGCGCACCTCCAGCGTTTCGTGATTGTAGCGCGTCCCGCCGCACACCTCGCAGTCCACGTAGATGTCCGGCAGGAAGAGCATGGATATCTTCATGGACCCTGCGCCGCCGCAGGCCTCGCAGCGGCCGCCCTTCACGTTGAAGCTGAAGCGCCCCGCGTTGTAGCCGCGTATCTTCGCTCCGGGCAGCCCCGCGTAGAACTCCCGGATCAGGGAGAAGACCCCCGTGTAGGTGGCGGGGTTCGACCGCGGCGTGCGCCCGATGGGGCTCTGATCCACCAACACGACGTTGTCGAACGCCTCCGCCCCCTCGATGGCCCGGAAGCGGCCCGGACGCTCGCGAAAGTCGCGGTCCAGCCTGCGCCGGAGGCCGCGGTAGAGCACGTCGTAGAGGAAGCTGCTCTTGCCGGAGCCCGACACGCCGCAGAGACAGGTGAACGCGCCCAGGGGAATCTTGACGTCGATGTTCTTCAGGTTGTGGTGCGCGGCACCCCGTACCGTGAGCCAGCCCTGGGGCCTCCGCCGCTCGCTCCGCCGCACGATGCCCGAAGCCTCGCCCCGCAGGTAGGGCCCCGTGAGTCCGTTTGAGGCCACCACCGCCTCGTAGGACCCGTTCTGCAGCACCTCCCCGCCCAACTCTCCCGCCGCCGGCCCCATCTCGATGAGCGCGTCCGCCGCCTTCATCGTCTCGCGGTCGTGCTCCACCACCACCACGGTGTTGCCGAGGTCCCGAATGGAGTCCAGAGAGCGCACCAGCCGCTCCGTGTCGCGGGAGTGCAGCCCGATGGTGGGCTCGTCCAACACGTAGAGCACGCCACTGAGGTTTGAGCCTATCTGTGTCGCCAGGCGGATGCGCTGGCTCTCGCCCCCCGACAGCGTGTCCGCCCGACGAAGGAGGGTCAAATAGCCCACGCCCACGTCCACCAGGAAGTCCAGCCGCCGGCGTATCTCGCTCAGCACCTGCTCCACGATGCTGGTCTCCGTCCGCCCCAGGTCCAGCCGGCGCATCCTCAGGGCCAGCTCGTCGATGGGCATGACCATCAGGTCTCCGATGCCGTGACCTCCCACCTTCACGTTCAGGGCCTCCGGGCGCAGGCGCAGGCCTCCACAGGCCCGGCAGACGTCCTCTTCTCGATAGGCTGCCAGTTCCTCCAGGGTCTTCTCGGACTCCGTGTCCCTCAGCATGGTTTCAAGCCAGTTGACGACGCCCTCGTAGCGCCCCATGTAGGGCCGCGCGACGCCCCCCTCGTCGAACACCATGGGGACCCGTTCCGCGCCGCTGCCGTTCCAGATGAAGCTCCGGACCGCCTCAGGCAGGTCCCCGTACTTCGGCGTCAGGTCCCAGCCGTACTTCTCCGCAAAGAGCCGAATCTTCTTAACGTAGTAGGGCTTCGTCTTCCATGGGATGATGGCCCCCTCCAGCACGGACCGGTCCGGGTCGATGACCAGGTCCTCGGAGAAGTGCTCGTGGCTGCCCAGGCCGCTGCAGTCGGGACAGGCGCCGAAGGGGCTGTTGAAGGAGAAGAGGCGCGGCTCGATCTCCGGCATGGCGATGCCGCACTCCGCGCAGGCGTACTTCTCCGTCATCATGTACTCCTTCTCCCCCTCGGCGGCGATGAGCACGTATCCGTCCGACTGTCTCATGGCCGCCTCGACGGACTCCGCGATGCGGCTCCGGCGGTCCTCCGCCACGCGCAGGCGGTCGATGACCACCTCGATGCTGTGGCGCTTCCGCTTGTCCAGGTCGATCTCGTCCTCAAGGTACAGGGTGGCCCCGTCCACGCGCACGCGGGAGTAGCCCTTCTCGCGGACCTGGGTCAGGAGGTTCTTGAACTCGCCCTTCTTGCCGCGCACCAGCGGCGCGAGGACCTCGATGCGCTGCCCCGCGTCGTTCTGCAGGATGTGAGCCACGATCTCGTCGATGGAGCGGCGCTCCACCGGCTTCCCGCACTGCGGGCAGTAGGGGACGCCGATGCGGCCGTAGAGCAGGCGGAAGTAGTCGTAGATCTCCGTCACGGTGCCCACGGTGGAGCGCGGGTTGTGCCCCGTCCCCTTCTGCTCGATGGATATGGCCGGGGAGAGCCCCGTGATCTCGTCCACGTCCGGCTTCTTCTGGACGCCCAGGAACTGGCGTGCGTAGGCGGACAGGGACTCCACGTAGCGTCGCTGGCCCTCGGCGTAGAGCGTGTCAAAGGCCAGCGAGGACTTGCCGGAGCCGGAGGGCCCCGTGATCACCACCAGGCTGCCGCGGGGGATGTCCACGCTCACGTTCTTCAGGTTGTGCTCCCGCGCACCCCTGATGTGAATACAATCGGTCAAAAGATGTTTTCTCCTTCGTTCGCTACCGCTCGGCACCTCTCCGGCGCACCGGGGACTGCCGAATGCGATATAATCTTCAACGGGTTTCAACCCCTCGATGGGGCGTCCCCTCACGTTCACCGCGTATTCTATCATGAAGCACGGCACGGGATGAGGGCCAGCGGCGCCTCATCCCGAATCGTCGAATCGAAAGAGGTGAGGACATGACGTCAGGACGCCCCGGCGCACCGGCCGGGAAGCTTCTCCTCATGCTCCTCCTGGCGCTGACGCCGCTCCTCCGGCCCACGGCGGCCGGCGCAGCGGACGACTGGACGCCCCCTACGGACGTCGTTCAGGCACAGGAGGAGATCAGCAGGGACATTGCACAGCGTCAGGCTGCCGTCGAGGCGGCGCTGGGCGACGAAAAGCTGACGAGCATCGACATCGCCGCGCGCATGAAGCAGCTTGACGGGCTAGCCGCGACGGCCTCCGAGGACGCGGCGGGCTGGGGCTTCAGCGCGGAGCAGCGCGAGCAGTACGCGCGCCTCCTCTCCGACCTGAGCATGGACTGGTCCGCCTACGGCTCCATGCTCCAGAGCCAGCCGCCCCGGGCCACAGACGCTTCAGAGCTCCCTGCATCGCAAGACCTCGCGGCAGCAGCCGACGTCGACTTCAGCGACGGCCTCCTGATGCGTATCCAGAAGGCGACCAACGAATTGGACGTGCAGATGTTCTACCTGCAGTCCAAGCTTGGCGTGCTCAAGCTGAGCCAGTCGGACATCGAGAGCCTGGAGGGCGGTGCGGTGGCCGACGACGGCTCCCCGACGCCGCCGAAGCTTCAGGAGCTGAAGCTGGAGTTGGCCCGCGTGAGGATGGCGGCCTCATGGGCCCAGGTCCTGGCCGCAAAGCAGATCTGCGACGCGAACGTCGCGCTCATCCGGGACATGAGGGCGCAGCTGGCCTCCGTCAAGGGGCGGCTCACCTTCCCGGAGGCCCTGCTCAACGCCCACATCGCCAGCCTGGACCGGGAGATCGACGAAACGGCGGCGCAGCTTGAGAACGGCCGGGGCATGCTGCTGAGCGCGGCCTCCGACCTGACGAAGGCCTACGCCGCTATGAAGTCGGCCGACGTTCTGCCCCTCACCGCTGCCTCTTCGCGCTACCTGGAGCGCAAGACCAACATGAACAAGCTGGAGTACTCGGCCATCTTCCTGGAGGACAAGGTCCGCTGTCTGCGGGAGGCGCAGGAGCTGTGGCGGAAGCGCTACAAGCTCTTTCACAACCAGGTTTCCGGCCAGGATATCTGGCAATACCGCAGCGACGCCAGGAGCAGGATCGCCGAGCTGGAACGCCAGCTCGAGGCCGTCCAATTGATGAAGAGTGAGCTTCAGCGCAGCATCGCCACGATGACCGCCCAGGCGGAAGGGACCGACGGTCGGACCCGGCAGAACCTCGGCCAGGCCCTCCAGAACGCGAAGGACACCGTCACCAACGTCCTGAACCTCTACTCCTCCCTGATCCCGAACCAGATCTTCCTGCTGCAGACGTTCTACGACGAGGCCAGCGAAAAGCTCAACGCCGTGCGCATCGCGGAGAAGGTCGGCAGCTTCGGCAAGGCCACGGTCATGGACTTCCTCAACACGAAGCTCTGGGAGGGCGAGGGCTACGCCGTCACCGTCATCAAGCTGATCACCGCCCTCCTGGTGTTCGTTTCAAGCTTCTTCCTGAGCTCCTGGGGGAGCCGGTGGATCCAGCGGTGGATCCTCTACAGCCTCCCCTCAAAGACCACGGCGGCCGGCGCAGCGCAGCGCATCGTCTTCTACGTCCTGTGGTTCGCCTTTGTCCTCATCGCCCTGCAGATCGTCAACATCCCCCTGACGGCCTTCGCGTTCCTGGGCGGCGCGATAGCGGTGGCCATTGGATTTGGAGCCCAAAACCTCTTCAATAACCTCATCAGCGGCTTCATCCTCATCTTCAGTCGGCCCTTCAAGGTGGGAGACATCATCGAGGTTGACGGCACCAATGGGATCGTCGAGGACATCGGCTCCCGCTCCACGCGCATCCGCACCTGGGAGAGCTTCGACGTCATCGTGCCCAACCGCTATCTGCTGGAGAACCGCGTCACGAACTGGACGGGCAGCGACGTGAAGAAGCGCGAGGTGCTGAAGGTTCAGGTAGCTTATGGCACGGACACGCGCCGCGTGGAGGAGCTCCTGATGAAGGTCATCCGGGACCACAGCAAGGCGCTGAAGGACCCGGCTCCCTTCGTGCTGTTCCGGGACTTCGGGGCGGGCAGCCTGGAGTTCGAGATGTACTACTGGGTGGACCTGATGGCGGCCTCCACGATGAAGGTGGCAAGCGACATGCGGCATCACATCGCCTCCCTGTTCCGGCAGGAGGGCATCGAGATCCCCTTTCCCCGCACGGACGTGTACCTCGTCCCGCCCGTCGGAGGATCGGAAACGCAGGGCACGCTCGACCCGTGACGCACGAAGGGGGCGGCCGTTTGACGGCCGCCTCCTTCATATTCCCTTCATATTCACCAAATCTCTGCCGCGTCCGGCGGCGCCCTACAGCCCCAGCAGCACCGCCGCTGCGATGCCTATGGCCTGCATCAGGAGCCCGATCCCGAACAGCGGGAGGAAGAACTTATACCACTTGTTCAGGGGGATGTGGGCGATCGCGCAGATGATGGGGATGTCCGCCGTGGGCCACATGACGTTGGAGAGGCCGTCGCCGAACTGAAACGCCAACACGGCCACCTGACGGCTGATGCCCAGGAGGTCCGCCAGCGGCGCCATGATGGGCATGGTGACGACCGCCTGCCCGCTGCCGGAGGGGATGAAGAAGTTGATGAGGTTCTGCACCACCAGCATCCCCTCAGCCGCCAGCCACTTGGGCAGGACGGAGAGCGGCAGGGAGCAGTAGTAGGCCACCGTGTCGATGATGTGCCCCTTCTGCAGGATCACCAGCATCGTGCGCCCGAAGGCGATGAGGAGGCACCCGGCGGCTATGTCGCAGAAGCCGTCCGCGAAGGCCTTCGCCGTGCCATTGATCCCCAGGCCGCCCACCATTCCGCCCAGGATGCCCATGAGCACAAAGAGCGCGCCCAGCTCGTTGAAGTACCAGCCCTGAGCGATGACGCCCCACATCAGGACGCCCACGGCCCCCAGGCAGATGAGGCACACCAGCTTATACCGCAGGGTGAACTTCATGGAAACGAGCTCGTCGTGGTCCATGTGGAGCTCTCCCATGTCCACGTCCCGGAGGAGGCTCTGCGTCGGGTCCGCCTTGACGCGGGCCGCGTAGCGCGCAATGTAGAGCGCCGACACCGCGAAGAACGACAGGCTGAGGACCAGCCGGAAGGGCCAGCCGGAGAGCAGGGGCAGCTCCGCGCACTTCTGGGCAAGGATCACGGTGAAAGGGTTCATGATGGCCGCGGAGTAGCCCATCCCCACCCCCACGGCCACCGTGGCCGCGCCGACCATCCCGTCATAGCCCATGGCGATGGCCATGCCCACGAACAGCGGCAGGAAGCCGAAGCTCTCCTCGAACATGCCGAAGATCGACGCGCAGAAGCCGAAGACGAACAGAAAGAAGGGCATGATGTAACGGCGCTGGCTCTCCCCGAAGGCCCGGAGCATGGCCCCCACCGCCGCGTGCAGCGCCTTCGTCCTCAGCACCACGTACCAGGAGGTGTAGGCGAAGAACACGAACCCCACCACGTCCGCTCCTTCGATGAACCCCTCCATGTACGCGATGAAGAGCCCGAAGAAGGACACGGGCGTCTGCTCCACCGTCTTAAAGGTGCCGGGCACGACGACGTTTCGCCCCACCGCCTCGTTGAGCACGCGGTCGAACTCGCCGGCGGGCAGCAGCCAGGTGCCGACGACGGCCAGGACGGCGAGGAAGAAGAGGATCGCGTAGGTGTGAGGCGCCGTGACCCTCTCAAGAAAGGACGGCCCCCGTTCGCCCCGTTCCAGCTCCAGCCTCTCATCCATCATAAAATCCCCCTTCACATAAGTATTTGTAGAATTGCCCGGCCTGCCGGGCCTTGCCTCAATTCACGCTCGACAACACGCGGCGGAGGTACTGGTGCGTCCTCCGGACGGACTGGACGCTCACCCGCTCGGAGGGCGAATGGAAGCTCCAGGCGTTCGGCCCGATAGCCACGGCGTCGAGGTCCGGCCTCTGCTGAAGCAGACACCCCACCTCGATCCCCGCATGGGCCGTCAGGACCCGCGGCGCAGCGCCAAAGAGTGCCTCATAGGCCCCGACGCACAGCTCCCGCAGGGGCGACCGGGGGCGGAACTCCCACCCCGGATAGAGGTCGCCGCACCGACAACTCCCGCCCAACAGCCCCGCAAGGCGCTCCATCCGCTGGTAGAGGTACGTCCTCAGGCTGTCCCGCGCCGACCGCAGCTCAAGGGTCAGGCGCAGTTCCCGGCCGTCGAAACGAACCTCCCCCAGGTTGTCCGACGTGTCCACCAACCCCTCCAGCATCTCGTTCATCTGAAAGATTCCGTCCGGCGTCAGGACCAGGGCGGAGATCACAGGTCCTAGCTCCGCGGCGGCCGGCGGGGCCTCCGGCTCCCGCTCCAACGTCACGCGCACCTCGTCCCCCGACACGGCCAGCTCGTGGCGCATGTCCTCCCTGAGCGCGGCCAGGTCCCCCCTGAGCGCGGACTCCTCCGTGGGATTCAGACAGACGACGGCCTCCGCATCCCTGGGGATGGCCAGGCGAAAGCTGCCGCCGCGGATGGAGGCCAGGCGCGCCCCTCGGCGCTCCGCAGCAATCAAGAGGCGCGCCAGCAGGACGTTGGCGTTCCCGCGCCCGCGGTGGATGTCCTCGCCAGAGTGCCCGCCCCGCAGCCCGGACACAGCCAGGCGATAGGCTGTGAACCCCGGCGGAAGGGGCTCCGCCGTCATGGGAAGGCAGAGGTCCACCCTCATGCCGCCGCAGCTGCCGCACAGCAGGGAATCGTCCTCCGCGTGGTCCAGGTTGATGAGGAAGTGCGAACGGATCTTCCCCGCGTCGAAGTTCAGCGCGCCGCTGAAGTCCGTTTCCTCCGCGACGGTGAAGAGAGCCTCAAGGGCCGGGTGCTCCAGCGAGTCATCCTGAAGCAGCTCCATGGCCATGGCCACGCCGATGCCGTCATCCGCCCCCAGCGTGGTGCGGCCTCCCGTGGACAGCAAATCCCCCTCCAGAACCCATTCAATGGGGTCCCGCGCGAAGTCGTGCTCGACGCCCGGCGCCTTCTCGCACACCATGTCCAGATGCGCCTGGAGCAGGACGCCCGGCGCCGCCTCCCGGCCCGGCGTGGCGGTCTTGCGGACGAGGACGTTGTTCACCGCGTCCCGCTCCGCCTCAAGCCCCAGGCCCTTCGCCCAGGCCAGCACGTGGTCGCTCAGCGCCCTCTCGTTTCCGCTGCCGTGCGGGATCTGGCAGATATCGTAAAAGTGCCGAAACACCGGCTTACGCCTCAGCGCGTCCAACGTCATCATCAACCCTTCCTTGCAGCCCCGTTTTATTACTGCGACATACTAAATAACAATAGCAATACTTTATAACCGGACAGACCTTTTGTCAAGGCGCCCGGCGTTCCGGTGTCAATAGCCAGGGAAAAGCCACCCTTGAGTCATCCAGCTCTGAGGCAACTCTGAACCATGGTGACTATTTTTTCTGAAAGAGCGCTTCTGGGGGGGGCGAGCGTGTGATTTCTCGCAGGTTCGCCCTTATTTTATTTTGTCGCATTACAGGGTGGCATGATCACGGATCAACGACACTTTTTCATCAAAGGGCTTGACTCTCATCCTGCATCAGGGTTTATGATCTGGTCATCCAGAGGTCCCGGAACCACTTCTCGCGGTCAGGTTATTTAAAACCATAATCAGGAGGCGGAGTCGCTATGAAAAAGGTCAAAGTCGTTCAATATGGGTGCGGCAAGATGAGCAAGCAGACCCTTCGATACGCCTACGAGCACGGCGCCCAGATCGTCGGCGCCATCGACGTCAACCCGAAGATCGTCGGGATGGACGTCGGCGACTGGGCGGGCCTCGGCATCAAGACGGGCGTCCTCATATCCAACGACGCGGATAAGGTGTTGGACGAGTGTGACGCGGACGTGGCCATCGTCACGCTCTTCAGCTTCATCAAGGACATCTACGATCACGTGGAAAAGTGCGTCTCCCGCGGCATCAACGTGATCACCACCTGCGAGGAGGCCATCTATCCGTGGACCACCTCCGCAGCCCAGATCAACCGTCTGGACGCCCTCGCCAAGGAGAACGCCTGCACCATCACCGGCGCCGGGATGCAGGACATCTTCTGGATCAACATGGTCGCCATGGTGGCCGGCGGCTGCAACAAGATCACGAAAATCAAGGGCGCCTACAGCTACAACGTGGACGAATACGGCATGGCACTGGCGAAGGCGCACGGCTGCGACCTCACGCCTGAGGAATTTGAGGCCAGGATTGCGCATCCGGCGGAATTTGAGCCCTCCTACGCATGGAACGCCACGGAGGCGCTCTGCAACAAGCTGGGGCTGACGATCAAGTCCATCTCCCAGAAGCACGTCCCCTACACCGCGGACAAGGACCTCCACAGCAGCACGATGGGCAAGGACATCAAGGCCGGCCGGTGCATCGGGATGTCCGCCGTCGTCACGGCCGAGACGATGCAGGGGATCACCGTAGAGGAGGAGACCATCGGCAAGGTCTATGGACCGGAGGACGGCGACATGTGCGACTGGAAGATCACCGGCGAGCCGAACGCGGAGTTTCACGTCGTCAAGCCGGCCACCGTCGAGCACACCTGCGCGACGATCGTCAATCGCATCCCCTCGCTGCTGCGCGCGCCGTCGGGCTACGTCACGGCCGACCAGCTGGACGAGATCGCCTACCTGACGTATCCGATGGAGCTCTACTGCTGACGGACCAGCCGACGCCAGGGCATTGACCGACACCAGGTTGCGGCAGCCGTCCCAGGATCGGACGGCTGCCGCAGTCCGTTCAGAGGGCGTTTTGCACGGGCCTCCGGCGTTGGGTGAACTTGTGGAACAGCCTCATCGCCCCATCCGCCCTACGCGCCAAACGGCCACCGCGGCCGCGCTCGCGAAGACCCCCAGCCCCAGCCAGACGGGGACGCGCCACGGGGCCGTGTAGCCCTCCCCCTCCGCGCCGGGCTCCGGGGGCGCCTTGAAGGCCTCACCATCCCACGAATCGGCGATCGCCAGGGTCACCTCCAGGGCGTCCCCAGTGAACTCTTCCGCCGGGCGTCGGGACCCCTCCAACGGGGGCGGTGCGTCGCATCCAA
>NZ_CALHIQ010000141.1 GCF_938030725.1 uncultured Fretibacterium sp.
GAAGAAAACGTCGGGGCGTGCGGCTACGTACTTATCCATGCCCACCTCACCGCCAAAACTGTGGACGGTCTGAATCCAACCCGTTTCGATAGCCGGGATCAGCGTTGGACAGGGGTTCAGGATAAAGTGCGTACAAACCTTGCCCTTCAAACCCAACTCCTCGCCGTAAGTGGGCAGGATGAGCTCAAGGGCCGAGGTGTCGTAACCGATCCCATGATTTACGGCTTTGATGCCGTACTCCGCATAGATACCCTTCAGGACCATCATCGCCTTCAACACCCTGAGGTCGGATATCTTGGCAGGATCGCGGGTGAAGAGAGGTTCGATGTAATACGGCTTGGGAGATTGAACCACAAAATCCACGAAATCTCCGGGGATGTCCACTCGAGGCAGCTTGTCCGTAATCTCGTTGACCTGGACGATGACGATGCCCTGGCGGAACTTCGTCGCCTCTACGATAACGGGCGTGTCCTCGGTGCTGAAGCCCGTATAGAGGTTGCCGTGGATATCGGCCGCATCGGCGACCACCAGCGCCACGCGCGGCGTCAGGTCCAGGAAATAGCGCCCATAGAGCTCGAGGTACGTATGGATCGCCCCAAGCTCCAGTTTGTCCGCATTCAGCAGCTCTGCGATGCGCCCCGCCTGGGGGCCGGAAAAGGAGAAGTCCAGCTTTCGGGCAATGCCCTTCTCAAACACGTCAAGGTGCTCGGGAAGGGTCAGGACGGACTGCACCATGTGCAGGTCGTGCACGACGGAAGGGTTGACGCTGCAGAGGCACTGTGCCAGGAAGTCCGCCTGCTTCTGGTTGTCCCCCTCAAGGTTCACGCGGTCCCCTGGACGAATCACCGCCTCCAGGAGCGCCACAGCATCGTCCGCCTTGACGATCTTGCCGCCGCCCGTAACCTTCGCCGCCTGCGCCAGGCGCCTCTCCGTGTCGGTCTTCAGCGTGTCCCATCTGCGTGAAGTATCGCGATTGACCATTTAGTTTTTCACCCCTGTGAACCTCCGCCACCTCTGGAGGCTGGAGGAATCGATCAGCCAAAAACCATTCCAGGGCAGATTGAACCCCTTTGGGCGACAAGCGAGATGCCGCAGCTCCTAATGAAGAACGGCGCCATGACGTGTGTTCCCGACAAAGGGGACCCGTCATGGCACCGGGAAGCTACCGTCGTCTACTTGTCAAGCATCGTCCCAAACATGGCCTTCAGCTCGGAAGTCTTTTCGATGGTGTAGAGGGGTATCTTCTTCTCCTCGCATAATTTCGTGAAGAACCCGTCGGCGTTGCCATCGGAGCGGACGATCACGTAGCTGGCGTCGCCTGCAAAGTCGAGGAAGGGAACGGAGTTCGGCCCGCGACGGTCGTTGCCGCCAATGTGCATGGCCAGGATGAATACGTTGTTCTCCTTGGCTTTCTCCACGAGGGCCTTGCAGCGCGCCACCTCGCTCGGAATGTCGAGCCCGGCAGCGCCAAGCCCCTTACCGCTTCCGCCCAAGACGGCGATCATCGTCTTGACCTTGGACCAATCCACCGCGTCCGCCGCCGCCGTCATGTTGTAGTCCAGGTCATACTTCTTCAGCATCAGGTTGACGAAATTGGCGTCCTGGCTCTGACCGAAGGGGGTCAACAGGATGGACTCGCTGATCTTCGGCAGTTCCGGATTCTCCACAGCAAAAACAGCCGAGGAAAAGGCCAACAACACCGCACAGGACATCGCCACAATCAAAAGTTTTTTCACCTT
>NZ_CALHIQ010000142.1 GCF_938030725.1 uncultured Fretibacterium sp.
AGGCATCCCTCCCCCGTTCTCCCCCCCGCCCCCCAGCGTGCAGAGCGCGGGACGGGTGCGCAGGAACCCGGCGTCGATCAGGGCCTTCGAGAGCACGGGCCACGGCGCCTCCGGCCGGTTGGCCCCCCAGTTGGAGGCCCCCAGGGAAACCCCCAGGACCGTGTCGAGACCCCTGGTCTCCGCGGCGGCCAGGACGGAATAGATGGCTCCGGGGAAGGAGGAGGAGGCAAGGACCACGACCCGATCCCCCTTCACGAGCCCCAATTCATCGAACCACCGCAGCATCTGCACCGCCCAGAGCGGGTCCGTCGCGCAGCGCTTGGCCTTGAGGTCCCCCTGCGTCGTGGTGGTCACGCTCCACTCCAGCCCGATCAGCCCGCTGTGGTAGGGGTCTGCCCCTTCGTCGCGGGGCAGGTCGCGGCGGCCCAGCTCCTCCCAGAGGAAGGCCTGAGCCGCCAACACCTTGTCGTACAGCCGCTGTTCTGCCGGGCTGAGCGGCGGGGTCCACGACAGCCACAGCGCGGCCAGCGCCGCCGTCAGGAACAGGAGGCGCAAGGGGGAGCCACCCACGAAGGGCGCCCTGGCGCCCCTCATCCGAGGAGTCCCCGTATCAACCCCACGCCGAAGGAGGCTGCAATGGCGCAGGACGTTGCCCCGCACACCGTCATGACCGCTCCCTGCCGCTCCGCATCGGCGGCGATCAGCCCCGGCACGACCCACCCCAACCAGGGCGGCGAGGGGACGACGAACAGCAGGGCCAGGTGGGCGGCCAGGGCCAGCAGCATCGCCGCTCCCGCCCGCTCCCGCCCATAGAGTGCCAGGGAACGGGCAACGAAGGACAGGAGCGGCGCCAGGAGAAGCCCCATCACCAGCGCCGCCATGACCCGCACCGGGGAGGCGGCGTAGAGCGCCATGAGCCCCGGCGTCACCAGCCCTCCGCACCCCCAGCCCGTCCTCCTGCTCCAGACGAGCCCCATCAGGACGCCCAGGGCCATTGTGACGCAGTCCCACGCCTCCGCCGCGTTTAGAGCACCGACAAAAGAACCGTTCATGACGCCTCCTCCAGCGACCGTGCCGCGCCCAGCAAAAACTCAAGCGGCCAGCCCGCGACGTTGCCGCAGGCGAACACCTTGCCCCGTCCCCTTCGCCACGCCGCAAAGGACGCCGGGTCCGATATCTCATCCGTCCAGCGCAGGCGGCCGAGGCGGAGCCATGGACGCGAGGTGCGGGTGAACGCGGTCGCCCGCCACGGCAGGGAGCGAATCCACGGAAGGAAGGCCCGAAGCCTCGCGGGCCGATCCGGACGGTGATGAAAGAGCAGCGTCGTTTCCTCGGCCCTCCAGCCCGTCGCGATAAACAGCTGTTCCGTGCTGGCCGTTTCGTTCGCCGAAAAGGCTGCCGCCAGAAGGTCCTCGCCCTCGCCCAAAATTCGGAAGTCCGCGACGTCCGGGGGAAGGAACTCCATGGCGCGCTGCGCTGAGGCAAGGGCCTCGGACGAGGCCAGGCCCAGCCCCTCCAGGGAGAGGGTCAGGGCCTTCATCGCCAGGAGGACGTTGCCCTCACGAAAGGAGAAAGGCAGGTCCATCAGCGTCGCAGGCCCGCGCGCCTCGAGGACGCGGGCCACGAGGGCCGCTTCGGGGCCAGCCAGGACGGGAACCCCTTTGGGAACCCCCTGCAGCAGCGCCTCCGCCGCCCCTCGGACGCCGGGTCCCCAGGCGTCTTCGTGGTCGGGCCGCAGCGTGGTCCAGACTAGAAGCGTGGGGTCGAGCCAACGCCCCGCCGCCGGCTGAAGGAGAGGGGACACGGCGCTGTTCTCCATCACCAGGGCCTCCGCATCCATGGGGATCTGCGAGAGCCACCAGCGCATCTCCCGAAAGCTCACGGGCGAGGTCCGACGGACCACGCGCGGACCGGCGGGCGATAGCTCCCGCGGCAGCACCCCGGTGATGCGGGAGTAGGTCCTGAGCCCGACGGCCGACAGCCCCGCATGCAGGAGGCGAACCAGACTGCTCTTGCCGCGCGTCCCCGTCACGAGGATCCTGATGCCCACACGTTTCAAATCCATGCAGCGTTCCTCCAGCCAATAGGCGAACACAAAACTCGAAAGGGCCTCCGCTTCGCGCTCATAGTATAGCGCATAAGCGCAGCAGGGGCAGGGTTTGCTCGTCTTCTGCCGCACCGGACTGGGGCAAGGCCAAGCCCGGCTTAACCTGCACGGCGACGGGCCGGGTCCCCGATCGAGTCGTCGCAACCTGCAGCTTTGGGAACACTTCTTTTCTGTTCTTAACACCGTTTTTTATGCTATGCTCTTTAAACCGACCGCGTCGGCGGACGGCCGCCGCCGTCCGAAATTCAAACAGGGAGTGATCGTTATGGTTCTTGACTCCAGTGACCTTGCCTTCATCCTCTCCAATCTTGGGGGCCTCTTCATGGCCGTCGTCCTCCTCCTCTTTATCCTGTCCTTCTCCGTGCGGATCGTCCCGGAGTACCGGCGCCTCGTCCTGTTCCGGCTGGGCCGGCTGGTGGGCAGCCGAGGCCCCGGCATCGTCCTGCTCATCCCGCTGCTGGACCGGGCGGTGACGGTGGACCTGCGCATCCTGACGCTGGACGTCCCCGTGCAGGAGGTCATCACGAAGGACAACGTCGCCATCAAGGTGAACGCCGTCGTCTACTTCCGGGTCCTGGACCCGTCGAAGTCCGTGGTGGAGGTGGAGAACTACATCGTCGCCACCAGCCAGCTCGCCCAGACCACCCTCCGCTCCGTCGTGGGGTCCGTCGAGATGGACGAGGTGCTCTCCTCCCGCGAGAAGATCAATCAAGAGCTGCAGGAGATCATCGACGAACGCACCGATCCCTGGGGCATCAAGGTCAGTGCGGTGGAGGTGAAGGAGCTCGAGCTGCCTGAAGGCATGAAGCGGGCCATGGCCCGTCAGGCCGAGGCGGAGCGAGAGCGCCGCGCCAAGATCATCGCGGCAGAGGGCGAGCTTCAGGCGGCCACCAAGCTCTCCGAAGCCGCGCGGCAGATGGAGGTTTCCCCCGTAACCCTGCAGTTGCGCTACCTGCAGACCATCCGCGAGATCGCGGGGGAGCGCAACTCCACCACCTTCTTCCCCATCCCCATCGACCTGCTGCGCCCCTTCATCAACCAAGCCTTCGGACGGACCACGGAGAACCCGGACAAAGCCTGACGCCGGCCCCGTCGTGGGGACCAAAAACCGACCAAGCGCCCCCAGCGGGCGCTTTTTTTGTGCCCATAGACTGCGGCTTGACAGTCCAAACGGACCTGAACGCAGGACGCCCGCACCTTAAGGTTAGTTAAAGTCAGCTTTACGATACTCTTTATGTGCGATTCAACGAGCGTTTTGTCCGGCATGCTGCGGAAGAGGGCTTGTCATTTCACAAAATGAAGCCCTTCGTACGAGCATTGCCTCACCGAACTTGAGCCGGACAACGATGTTGGTGCGAAGATAATACCCAATCGCGTTTTATATGGATTGCTCCATCTTCGGGACAGCCCCCCTTCCAAGGAGTCAAAAACACTAAGCATTTCCCTTAACGTGAATTGGTATCAGCTTCGGAACCGTCACTTTAAACCTTCGCGTTATATAAAATTTGCAAAACGAAATTCCTTGTGTGCAGGAATGAAAACATTCCATAAGATTCTGAAAATATCTTGGTGCATGGGCACTCATTTCCACTTGGGAGTGGTGCCTGTTATAATTAACTCTCAGTGCTATTTTAGGACTGCATAACATGTCTTCCCCGAGTCGTCTTTATTTCCTATTGTTCTTTAGTGTTTCACGTGAAACAAGGCGAAAAACTAGCAACCCTAGCAAAATGACTTAGAGGCTAGCTCTAACTAAGTAAATCTCTTGAATCGCAAATTATTACGATCAAGCTGAGCCAAGCAAAAGACAAACTCCAGATTTTTGGCCCCAGGATCGGAGAGCGTCCTGATGGAGCTGGAAGTTGTTGCCCCTGAAAAACAACCCCTTCGCCTCGTAACGCGCATCACCTACTCACGGAGGGGAGATAAATCACGCAAGCTTTCCTCAGCGCTCTCATAACCCATCGTCAGCTAACTTCTACAACTTTGATCAACTCGATCGTCCTATTGCAAATTTATCCCTATCATGACAGTTAAAATAGATACTTGTGGAAACGACAAGCTTAACCACAGCGTCATAAAAAGCTGTCCCGAAACACGTCGCAACCAATGTGGTTCCCGGCCCGTCAGAGGAGCCCTCTGTAGAGTGTCCCCACAAAAATACCTAATGCGGATCGTCATCGTCATTTTACACATTACCATCCAAACACCCTTTTATTCTTCGATTCGTCTGAACTCGTAACAAAGAACACTAAAATCGACAACCTTGCGAATGTCCACCTCATGAGAGCAAGATATGCTAAAATTTTTCGCTCATTGACGACGTGTGTACGCCATCCTCAAACGCGGATGGCTAAATCTCTTCAAGACAAGCTAGGCATCTTGGCAAATTTCGGCAAATTACGCTAACCGCAGCTTTGTTTCTTCCCCAAAAATTTTGTAATTATCACTGAAAACTCAAGATGAATGGCGATATTCTCATTTCAGTTTCATATCGAACATCTAGCACGTTGTTTCGTTCCTCCTGCTCGCCGTATCACTATGTACAGTTTGGCTTTTGTTGAGGCTTACAAAAGCCGTTTTTGTCTACGAATCGTTTAGAAAGATATTCAAGCCAAAACATCCTATTAAAACCCCAACGTCCCGTTCATTCATCAATACCCAATTCATAGTTTTCGACAGTTTAATCAAAAATTACCTCCTTGGTGCTTGTCAGCATCCTCAGGGTTTCGCTAAAGAAGATAAATCACCAGACTTCCTTAAATTTAATTTGCTGTGAAATTATACTTCTAGCATTCCATGATCTGCTGCTAGTCGGCTCTCTGCTTAGGCTGGCTTGATAATTCCACAGTTATAGAGGATTTAAGGGGTCCATCTTCTCATCGTTTCAGGAGAAGAAACTCGAAGGGAAATGTGCATAACTTATGTGGATATGTGATTAACTTTGTGGATGACTTGGACCCAACGGGCCCATAAGGCACCCTGATGGAGCCCTGCAACAAAAGGCCTGCAGCGCACTCCTATGTTCTATAGGGAAATGGGGGCAATTCCTCATTAAAAATTATTATTTATTAATGTTATAACAATAAATATATTATATATCGACTAGTTTAGCGTATAAAGAGATTGACTTTTACTGCTCTTTATTGGAGAGAAGAAGCACTGCCTCGGAAGCCAAAGCGTGTGACAGGAGGCAAGGGCATCAGAGCTACGTATTTATACTTAAATCAATTTAAAATCCTCTAAAGTCTTGCGACATGGTCCTTTAAATTCAAAATAGGCCTTGCATATTTCGTAAAGGCTGATAAAATGCAGGAAAATCTTTGTTTGGAGGCGTAAGCAATGACCAAAGCGGAACTTATTGATGCGATTGCGGAGAAGCTGCTTCTGAAGAAGAAGGACGTCGTCCCCGTCGTGGAGGAAGTGTTTGCTTCCATCGAGGGCGCCCTTGCCAGAGGCGAGAAGTGCACCTTCGTGGGATTCGGCGTCTTCGAAGTGAAGGAGCGCGCGGCGCGCGAGGGCCGCAACCCCCAGGACCCCACCAAGGTCGTGAAGATCCCCGCCAAGAAGGTGCCCGTCTTCCGCCCCGGCAAGGATCTCAAGGAGAAAGTTCTGGCCATCAAGGGCAAGAAAAAGGCAAAGTAGTCCCTGCAACCTGCAAAACGAGAAAAAGGCGGCCGTCCGAGCCGCTTTTTTCTTACTCTTTCGGACTCTCAACCGCCCGCACCGTCAGGGCACGCCGTGCCCGCCCTAAGGAAGGAAAAGACACAATGCTTCAATTCAAGCCCATAGCCTGGGAGGACAAGGAAAGCTACACCTCCTGTTTTGAACGATGTCCCGTTCACTACGCGGAGTACTCATTTTTTGGCCTGTGGGGGTGGCTGGCAAGCGTCCCCATCGACCTGGCCCTCGATGGAACCGTGTACTGGCTGCGCTCCAGAGGACCGAAGCCTGGAATCTGCGGGCCCGTCGGGGACTGGAGCCAGCTCGACTGGCACCGAACTCTGGAGCACTTCGCCTCGGAGGAGGTCCTCTTCGACGTTCCGGAGGGGGCCGTACAGCTCATCCCGGAGGACCTCAAGGGGGCCCTTGAGGTCGAGGAGGACCGGGACCAGTGGGAATACGTCTACTCCGTGCCGGAGCTCATCGAGCTCAAGGGGAAGAAGTACGCCCACAAGCGCAACCGCGTCCGGGCCTTTTCATCGAGCTACGAGTGGGACTACTTCCCCATGCTCCCGGAGGACTTTCCCGCCGTCATGGAGTTTCAGGAGCGGTGGCGCGCACACCGCGACAGCACCATGACGGAGGACGAAACGGTTTCGCTCTACGACGAGGACCTCGCCATCCGCGCCGCCCTGGAGCGCTGGGACGACTTTCCCTTCCTAGGAGGCATCCTGAAGGTGGACGACGAGATCGTCGCCTACACCATCGCGGAGGAGCTCGACAGCCGGACCCTCGACATCCGCTTCGAGAAGGCCTTCGGCGAGTATGCTGGAAGCTACCAGGCCATCAATCAGCTCTTCCTCAAAAACCAGGGAGCCGGATACGACTGGGTCAACCGGGAGGAGGACATGGGCGAGGAGGGGCTCCGCGCCGCCAAGTTGTCCTACGGCCCGACGGACATGCTGAAGAAGTACAGCGTGCGTATCAAATAAGCGCCCTGCTGAAGTCCGCTAAAGCTTCTCCAGGTCGTGAACGGCGGCCACGTCGATCTTGTGGTCCGCAGCGAGCGACTCCACCGTTTCCAGCGCCTCGCAGGGAAACTCGCAGGCCAGCCCGCAGCTGGAGGACAGCTTGCGCGGCACCGGCGCGATACGGGCCGATATCCCCGCACCACGGCAGGTCCGCTCGAACATCAACGCCATACTGGTCGTCTTAAAGGTTGCGATGCAGCTCAATCCTAACCCACTCCTTCCCGAAGGTGTCCTTGCTGCCACGACCCCAATTATAAAACGAAAAGGGCCCGGCCGACCCAGCGAAGTTTCCGAAAGGACGTGGACGGGTATAATGTAAGGATACGTCTGTCGTGACGAAACGACGAAAATGGGGAGGGAGCGGAGTTGTTCTACCTGATGCTGGGGATCTTCGTGGCCGTTGCATTCGGCGCACTGCTCAAAAAGCAGCAGACGCGCCAGCACCCGCAGCCCCCTCAGGCTGCCCCGCAGGAGGAGGTCCAGGCCGCGTCCTCCGAAGCGCCCCAGGAGGATCGGCTTGTGATCGGTTCGCCCGGCGTCAAGGCCCCAGAGGCTCCGGCGGAGGAGCCCACGCCTCAATCCGAGGCCGTTCCGGCGCCGCAGGAGGGCCGCAGCATCGCCATCCTTCAGGAGGAGATCGTCCCCTGCGACACGGTCCTGGCCGCAAAGCCCATCAGCTCCCCCAATGCGGTGGGGAGCGCCACCTACTCGGCCGCTGCGCCCGCAACCCTCGGCGAGGACTCCCCCTACGCCTACGGCTCCTCGGCTGAACCTCCGAAGAAGGCGAAGCCCTCCGCCTCACTCCTGCGCTGGTGCGGCCGTACGGGCTCGCTGCAGGTGGGGGACCTCGTCATCCTTGGGCCGGTGACCTACTGGTCCGACGGCCCCAGCTCCGTCAAGGACCCCTGCTGCATCGACGTCGTCCTGCCAGTGGAGTACCCTCAGGAGGGTGCTTCCCTCCCCGCCGACGGTGCCGCCTCCTACGCCGAGATGACGCCCCTCCAGCGGGGCGTCTACCTGACGTGGCTCGCGGGCGGACGCATTCAGCCCCCCCTTCACCTCTGCTACCCCTCCCTGTGGCTGTACGGCCTGGAGCGGCGCGTCATCGCGGACCGGCTGGACATGGGCCTGTGCCTTGCGGAGGCCTTTCGCCTGCTGCCCCTGATCCGCTGGGACGCCGTGCTGACGAGCCTCATCCACTTCATCACCTGGCTGGCCGCCAAGATCTGGCTGTCGGAGGACGAGCTCCTGAGCTTCTGCAAGAAACTCCTCGTCGTGCCGGGCGAGCTCTTAATCATGCTGCTGGGGTCCTACGCCAACTCAAAACTCCCTCTGCCCTCCGCGGTGGCCTTCACCCTGATTCGCACGTCGGAGAGGCTTCGGACCGCCGCCCTGGGCGAAAGGGCACCGCAGGTCGCCCACTCCGACGAGCTCCTCCAGAAGTTCACGCCGCTCTACAAGGAAGCCACGAACGGCGGGCTGATCCTCCCGAAGCCCAAGACCTCCTTGACCCTCGCCTACACTCCCACGAACCCCTCCCTGGACGCGAAGAAGGAGGCCTCAAACGGCGTGGTGGAGCTGCCCAACTTCTTCGAGGACCTCGGCGTCTTCGACCCCCTCGTCGCCGTGTGGCGGGACTTCGTCACCGACCTGACGCCCCGACAGCCCAAGACCGCGGCGGAGAGCCTGGAGGGACGGCCCGACTTCGAGGGATTCGTCGAGGCCCTGAGGCAGGGTGGCGACGACGGCCCCCTGACCTCCACCCTGGGCGCGCTGGGCGCGTTGATGGGCCTGGACTGCTCGACGGATAAGGTTCACGGGGGCGACCGAAAGAACATGGTGGAAACGGCTCAGGTGGAGGGCTATCAGATCCTGCCCAACCTGGGGCTGCCCGGTTGGGACTACGGATGGGAGGACCCGATCCTCCTCCTCCCTCTGGAGCTTGGGGCCAGGCTCTCACAGGATTACCTCGCGGCCTCCTTCCTGCTGGACCTCCTCTGCGCCCTGATGGAGGTCCGGATCCGGAAGCTCTTCGAACCACTGCGGCAGCGCCTGAACCACTACTTCTCCCTCTCCACGGAGGACAACGTCCGGCTGGAGGCCCAGGGGCTCCTGGACGTCCCCGCCCACCACCCCGTCGAGCGCTACGGAGAGCTGGTCCAGTTCTGGCTTCAGGGGGAGGACCTGGCCGACCTGCGCAACTTCCTGTTCGACTTCCTGAGCTTCCTTCCCCAAACCCAGGCGGAGGAGCAGGCCCTGCGGGAGAGGGTCTGTGGCGTCCTGAACGTTTCCTCTGCCACCCCACCGCCCTACGAGGAGCGCGCGCCGCTGGAGCGGGGCGAGGCCCTACTCAAGACCCTGTCGCCGCTCTTCAGAAACTCGTAGCCGATTGTACGGCATAAAACCCGCCGCCCCTTCGGGCGGCTCTGAGTGATTCAGGAGGGATCCCTGTGTTCGACTATGTGATCATTGCAGACGACTACACCGGCGCCGTAGAGATCGCGGCAAAGTTCATGAACGGCGGGTACAACGCCGCGGTGACGCTGGACCCCGGCTCCATGGGCGCCCTGCGCAAGTACTCCGCCGTGGCCCTGGACATGGAAACGTTCTTCCTGTCCCCGGAACGCGCCGCCCAGAGGGTTGAGAACGTAGCCCGCGACCTTTTGCCCTGGAAGGAGAGCGCGGCCTTCTTCAAGCGCATCGAGCCGGGCCTTCGGGGCAACGTGGGCCCTGAGCTCCGCGCCGCCGCCGACACGCTGAAGTTCGACTGCATCGTCGTGGCCTCCGCCTTCTCCAGGAGCCGCAAGGCCGTGGAGGAGGGCACCCTGCACCTGGACCGGCAGGAGCCCATGTCCCCCCAGACGGCCACCACCGCCCACCCGGCGAGCTCCGCCGCCGTGGCGAAACTCCTGCGGGAGTCCGGGATGGACCCCAGGGAGGTTTCACGGGAGGATATCCGTACCCAGAGGACGGCAGAGGTCGTGGCTCAAAACGGCTGCTACTGCTTCGACGCCGAGAACGACGAGGACCTGCGCCTCATCGTCAGCGGCGTCCTGAAGGCCCGTTCCGTCAAGGACGTCCTGTGGGTCGGGTCCATCGGCCTGGCCAACGCTCTGGCCACCGCTCCAAAGTCCTTCGTCTTCGTCGTGGGGACGGCCCACCCCAGAAGCCTCCGCCAGGCGCGCCAGCTGGTCGATCAGGGCTACGTCAAGACCATCCCCGTCAGCATCGCGGGCCTGAACGGCGACCTGGCGGAAGCGATGCTCCCCCTCACCGCAGAGCTGGCGGACCCGCTCCTGCGCTGTGGGCAGTCCATCCTGCTGGTGGCGCAGGACGAGGAGGGACGCTTTATCCGCGGCCACTACCCCAACGAGGACGTGGCGGGGTTCCTGGACCTGATGGCGAACACCACCCGCGAGATCATGGGCCATGCGAGGATCGGCGGGCTCTGCGTGGCGGGAGGGGACTGCGCCGCCCGCATCGCCCAGCGTGCCCGGGCGGAGAACGTGGCCCTGGAGCGGGAAATCCAGGAGGGGATCACCCTCACGACACTGGTGGGCGGCCCCTTTGACGGCCTCCCCCTCATCACCAAGAGCGGTTCCCTGGGCGGCGAGAGCGCCCTGGTCCACTGCATGGAGTTCTTCATTCACCGCAGCGAGGGCAGGAGCGGGCTCCCCTGGATGTAGTGATTTTTTAACCGGACTTCTTCAGCGCTTCAGGGGCGGGGAAAGCGCCGGGCGAAGAAGGCCCTGAGGTGGGCCAGGGCCTGGGCGGTCTCCGGCGTCAGGGACGGAGGGCACTGGCTGCGAAAACGTCGGACCTCCGCTTCCGGCGGCTCGATGGCCGGAGCGCGCCTCCCGGGCCTTTGGCCCGAAACGGCGGGCTTCATGGGCGGCGCTCCCAACGTGACCTTCACCTCGTCGACGTCCAGGTCCCACCGCTCCTTGAGGGCGCGCCGAACGTTTCCCTTCATCTGGTTCAGCTGCTGCGCCGCGTGGGGCGTCTTTGCCGCCACGAGGAGCACCCCCGCCACAAAATCGTAGGGCACGGAGTTCCGCGCCCTCGCGGCCCCCACCACGAGGGACCAGCACCGCACCATCTCCCTCAACCGTTCGGCTCGGACGTTCCGCGGGACGATCCGCCCCAAAAGGTCCTTCACGGACACCATGCGGTCCAGCCTGGGCCGCCCTGCCGTCACCCGCTCCTC
This sequence comes from uncultured Fretibacterium sp., assembly GCF_938030725.1. GTDB lineage: Bacteria > Synergistota > Synergistia > Synergistales > Aminobacteriaceae > Fretibacterium. The sequence goes on from NZ_CALHIQ010000142.1 coordinate 11,009, forward strand.
CGGCGCAGCCGTCCTGCGCTCGGCGGCCGCGGCCTTCATCCTCCGTTCCTCCGACCCCGCTGCCGAAGGACCACCGAGAGTAGCTGTACGTCCGCCGGGGTAACGCCCGACAGGCGAAGGGCCTGGCCCAGGGACTGGGGCCGCCAGCGAGAGAGCTTTTGACGGCCCTCGGCGCTCAACCCCGTCACCACATCGTAATCCAGGTCCTGCGGGATCGGGACGCCGTCCATGGCAGCCGTGCGCTGGGCCGTGCGGGCCTCCTTCTCAAGGTAGCCGGCATAGCGCAGCGCCGTTTCGACGCAGTGCGCCTCCTCCTCGTCAAGAGGACGCTCCGGGGGCGACAGCCGCGAAACCAAGTCGTAGGTCACCCCCGGACGCCGTAGAAGGTCCGCCCCGGACAGGGGCTCCGCCGGGGGTTCCACCCCCGCCTCGCCAAAGAGCGCAGCCCACCCCTCCGAAGGGGTCAGGCGCGTCGTCTTCAGCCGTTCTGCCTCGCCGTCCTCCCGTTCCCACCGCTTTGCGAGGGCGTCCCATCGCGCGTCGTCGATCAGCCCCACCCGCCGCCCCAAATGGCTCAGACGGCGTCCTGCGTTGTCCCACCGCATCAGGAGCCGGTACTCGCAGCGGCTGGTCAACATCCTGTACGGTTCCTCCGTGCTCTTCGTCGTGAGGTCGTCCACCAGCACGCCGAGGTAGCCGTCGGATCGCCCCAGGACCAGCGGCTCCTCTCCCTTCGCCTGCAGGGCGGCGTTGGCGCCCGCCAGAACCCCCTGAGCCGCCGCCTCCTCGTAGCCTGAGGTGCCGTTCACCTGCCCCGCGGTGAAGAGGCCCGAAACCTCCCGATTCTCCATAGAAGGTGACATTTGGTCAGGGCTTAGATACGCATATTCGATGGCGTATCCGGGCCGCAGGATCTTGGCGTCGGCACAGCCGGGCAGGGAATGGACCAGCTCCACCTGCACGTCGTAGGGCAGGCTGGTGGAGAAGTTCTGAATGTAGACCTCTCCCGTTTCAAGGGAAACGGGCTCAAAGACGATGGGGTGCGTCCTGCGGTCCGGGAAGCGCAGGAACTTGTCCTCGATCGAAGGGCAATACCGGGGCCCGTTGGACCTCAGCCCTCCGGCGACGAGGGGGGAACGCCCGATGTTCGCCCTCAGGACCTCATAGGTTCGCTCCGTGGTCCGGGAGAGCCAGCAGGCGTAGTCCGACCGATGGAGGCGCTTTTCCCCCCACAGGTCGAAGCAGAGGGGCTCCTCGGCCGACCTCTGGGGGACGGCGGCGCTGAGGTCGATCGTGGCCAGGTTCAGGCGCGGCGTGGTGTCCGTCCTCATGCGTCCCATCCTGAGGCCCAGGGACGCGAGTGACTTCAGCAGGCCCTCCGCAGGCATCTGGCCCATGGGGCCGGAGGGGAAGGAGCGAGCCCCCACGAAGACGCGCCCCCCCAGGTAGACGCCGCCGCAGAGGACCACCGTCCGGGCATCGTAGCGCGCTCCGTACCGCGTCAGGACGCCCGTCGCGCGCCTCCCCTTCCCGTCCGGCCGGGTCAGAAGCTCCACGGCCTCATCCTGAATCACATCCAAATTGGCCTGAGACAGGAGCTGCCTGCGGTAGTGCAGCCCGTAGAGCGCCGGGTCGCACTGGGCCCGGAGAGCCCGAACGGCCGGACCCTTGGAGGTGTTCAGCCAGCGGACCATCAGCGTCGAGGCGTCCGCGGCCCTCGCCTGCTCCCCGCCCAGGGCGCTGACCTCCCGCGTCAGGTGGCCCTTTGCCGGGCCTCCGATCGAGGGGTTGCAGGGCATCATCGCCGTGTTGTCGAGGTTCAGGTTCAGCATCAGCGTGCGGCAGCCCATGCGTGCAGCGGCCAGCGCCGCCTCGCAGCCGGCGTGCCCTCCGCCGACGACCACCACGTCATATCGTTCCTGAAACAAGGGATCGACCTCCAGGGGAATCCGCCTTGACGCTCATCGAAACAGGGCGCAGACGTTCTTGTCCAGATCGGGAAAGGGGTCCTCCACGCCGGTGAGGAAGACCTGCCAGCCGGTCCCGGCCAGGGCGGTCCCCGCTGCCGCCCGCCCCTCCGCGTCCAGCTCCGCTGCCAGGTCGTCGAAGAGCAACACCGGCTTGCGGCCGATCCGGGCTTCCACAAGCCTTCCGGCGGCCAGGATCAGGGCGAGGACCAAGCGTCGCTTCTGCCCTCGACTGAGGGACTCTGACGCCGGACGGCCCAGGGCCGTGACCTCCAGGTCGTCGCGTCCGGGACCCACCAGGGGGCGCATGGCCCGAGCCTCCTGCTCCTCGTGCTCCGCCAGCGCCGCCAGGAGGTACTCCTCGCCGCTCCCGGTCAGGTCGGGCCGCAGGGCGATGGAGAAGGGCGGCGCCGAAGCGTCCATCCCATCCAGCGCGAGGGACAGACGCACACACACCCGGCGTCGGGCCTCCAGGATCCAGCCCCCCATACGGGCGAAGGGCAGGGTGGTGGCCCGGGGCGAACGCCCCTGGCGCAGGAGGGCCGCCCTCCGTCGGGCCACCTGCCGAAACTCCGCCAGGCGCCGCGCGTAAGGGGGCAGGCACAGTGCGGAGAGCCGATCCAAAAAGAGGCGGCGCACGGCGGGAGGGCCGTCAATCAGGTCGATGTCGGTGGGCAAAAAGACGATGGAGGGGACCAAAAGGCGGACCTCCGTGCAGCTTGCCTGTTTGCCGTCCGCTCTGAGGGTCAGACGCGTCGATATCTTCGCCTGAAGCTCGTGCCCGCTCTCCCCTGCCGCCCGCGCAGCCAGCAGGGCCCGCCCCTCGCGGGAGCCCCAGGCCACGACCCTGCCGATGCGGCCCCCGAACGGCCCCCAGCCGGAGAGGAGGTTCAGGCCCTCCAGGAGGTTCGTCTTCCCGGACCCGTTGGGCCCACAGATGAGGTTGAGCCCCGGCCCCCACTCAAACCGCGCGGACGGAAAGCTGCGGAAGTCCCTTAGGGCGCAGGCCTCAAACCGCATGGCTCCGCCGGTGCAGGCTGACGGTCACGCCTGCTGATCCCGCTCCGTTGCCGCGTCCTCCTCCCCGGCCTCCAGGAGGTCCTGAGGGGCGATGCGCGCCGGCATGAGCATGTAGAGAAAGCTGTCCGAGTCCTCCTGAAGGACGCGGGTCTGGCCCTCCTCGCCGTTGAACTCCACCGTCACTTCGCCGCCCCTCAGAGCTCGAACGCCGTCCTGGAGGTAAGTCAGGTTGAAGCCCACCCGCAGAGGGTCCCCGTCAATGGAGGCACTCAACACCTCAAAGGCCGTTCCGAAGTCCGGCGCCTTCGCGGTCATCTCAAGCTCTCCGCCCGGGGAGAGCCGGAGCACCACGAGGTGGGCCGGGGTGTTGCGGGCGATGATGTCCAGCCGCTCCAGGGCCGGGAGGATTTCGTCCTTGCGGACCCGAAGGGTCGTGAGGACGTCGGAGGTCAGGATCCGCTCGTAGTTTGGGAAGGCGGACTCCACGCACCGGATGGAGAACTCCACCCCTTCGAGCTGAAACCAGGCTGTCGAGCCGTCGTTCAGGATTTGGACGTGTGACTCCGGGTCCCCCAGGCCGGTGAGCCGGTTCAGCTCCTTCAGGGCGGGGATGGGCAGCATCATCTCCCGCTCGGCCTTGGACTCGCAGGGACACTTCGAGATGGAGAGCCGTTTGCTGTCCGTGGAGACGACGCTCATCAGGTTTTCCTGGACCTTCACGAGGCAGGTCCCAAGGTACTTCGGGAAGTCCACCGGCGTGGAGCTGGCCACGGAGCCCTCGTTAATCGCCTGCATCAGGTCTGCGGCCAGGACGTCGGCGAGCGCTGAGGCGCTGTCGCTGCGCGGGATGTTGGGGAACTCCGAAACGGGAAAGGTCGAAAAGCGCATCTTGTTTCGCCCGGCCGTAAGCGTTCCGCGCTCCTGAACGACTTCTAGGGTGGCGGTGTCCGACTGAATTTTCTTCAGAAAGTCCCCAAAGAGGCGGACGGGGAGGACGGCGGAGCCGGCCTCGACGGTCTGGACCCCCGAAGCGGTGCATCGGATGGCGGTCTTGAAGTCGGTCGCCTCAAGGGTGACGGCATCTCCTGTGTTGACCAGGATGCCGCTGACGGCGTTCATGGCGCTTTTGGCGTTGCTGGAGTGTTCGGCCATCTGCCAGGCTTTGAGGAATTCCGTTCGGTTGATTTCCAGTTTCATTCCGGGTCCTCCTTTTTTGGGTCTTTTTTGTTGGAGTTTTTTTACGTTTGGCGTTTGCTGGTTGTGTATTGGTTTGAGGTTTCTTTTGTTTTTTTATTTTTTAGTAACAGTAATAGTAATAACCTCGAACAAGTCTGTGGATAAGTTGACGCGATGCCGTCGATTTCGGTTGTTGTGTCGTGTGGATTTTTCGTGGGAGCGCTGTGGATAACCTGTGGGCGGCGTGGGCGAATCCCGTGGCCCACAATTTGTTTTGTGGACAACACTTGGATATCCACAACTCGTTCACAGCCTGTTCTTGAGGTTATCCACCGTCCGACGCACCTCCTGGTCCGTCTTGACGAGTTCGCCGATCTTCTTCCGCGCGTGGATGACGGTGGTGTGGTCCTTCTTGCGGAAGGCGTGGGCGATCCGAAGAAGGCTCGTCTCCGTCATCTCGCAGCAGAGGAACATGGCGATTTGTCGGGCCATGGCCAGCTCCGCCGTCCGCTTGGAGCTGGTCAGCTCCTCAGGGCTCATGCTGAAGTACTCCGCCACGACGCTCTGGATGTCCTCCACCGTCACCGGCGCCTTGACGTCCATGCGCAGGACGTCCTTCAGCCACTCGGAGCTGCGCTCGATGGTGACGGGCTCGCCGTAGAGCTCCGAGGACATGATGACGCGGTTCAGCGCGCCCTCCAGGTCCCGAATGTTGCTGGGGATGTGTTGAGCCAGGAAGTGGACGACCTCGTCCGGCAGGTCGCAGCCCCGCAGCATGGCTTTCTTCTGCAGGATCGCAATGCGCGTTTCCAGGTCCGGGGGCTGGATGTCCGCCACCATCCCCCAGTTGAAGCGGCTGATCAGTCGGTCCTCGATGTTCTGAAGCTCGGAGGGCTGCCGATCCGAGCAGATGACGACCTGGCTGTTGCCCTCGTAGAGCGTGTTGAAGGTGTGAAAGAACTCCTCCTGGCTCCGCTCCCGGTTGCCCAGGAACTGAATGTCGTCGATCAGAAGGATGTCCACGTTGCGGTAACGATCCTTGAACTGGTCCGTCTTCGAGTCCCGGATGGACTGGATGAACTCGTTCAGGAACTTCTCCGCGCTGATGTAGAGGGCCCGAAGGTCCGGCGACCGTTTCAGGGCGTAGTGGCAGATGGCGTGCATCAGGTGCGTCTTGCCGAGCCCCACCCCGCCCCAGATAAACAGAGGGTTGAAGCGCTCCTTCACGGGGGCCTCCGTGGAAACCAGGCTCTCCGCGACGGCCAGGCTCGAGGCCTGCGCCAGGCGGTTCGATTTGCCCACCACGAAGCTCTCGAAGGTGTAGTTCGGGTTCAGGTTGATTCGCGCCACGGGGGCGCTGTGCCCTGGCCTTTCCTGCTGATCCTGCCGTGCCAGTTCCGCCCTGGCCTCCTCCGGCTGCACGCTGGCCTGGAGCCGGAGGCCCCTCACCCCCATCCCCTCCGCTGCCTCGTTGAGACGGGCCAGAAACTTCTTCGCGATCTGCTCCTTGATGAAGGGGTTCGCCGTGTCCACCACCAGCGTTCCCTCCTCGATGGAAATGGGTACACAGGTGCTGAACCACAGCGGGACGGCCTCCTCCGGGAGGTCCGCCCGCGCCAGGATCCCCTGCCACAGGTCCATCAGATTTCGTTCGTCCTTTTGCTGCAATCCCTTTCACCCCTGTACCTTGAAGCCTGTCCCCTGCCGCCTGGTCACAGGCGGGGGACCACCGTGATGGGGATGTGGACGAGCGCCGACCCCGTCCCTCCCGTGAGATCGCAGGGTTGTCCACATCGACGGCCCTCTGTAAGGCGTTTCTCAAGCCAATTTGAGTTAATTATACACTTATCCACAGGGAAATGACGCAAAACCTGTGGATAACTCGCCGTTTCCGACCCGCTTTCAGAGCGCGATGGGGATAAACGAAGGTAAAATGAACGAGTTCATTCGTCGCGGATGCTTCACGGCGGAGTTAATGATATCATGAACGATGTGGACGGACGGCGGGCAAGGAACGCCGTCTGCCCAGGAGGTCCTGTCCAGGACCTCCTGTCGGGGTGCCGTCCGCCCTCTTCCGCTGCAGGTGGCCTGATCGAGGAAGGGGACGGGGGAAGTCTGCGGGAGCTCAAGGAGGTCTTTTCTAAAATGTCGATCTATCTGAACAACGCCGCTACCACCTGGCCGAAACCCGCCCCCGTCGGCGAAGCCATGGCCGCCTTCCTTGCCCGCGGCGGGGCGAACCTGGCCCGGGGCACGTCCTCCGCCCGGGACATGGAAACGCTGAACTCCGTGCTGGACTGCCGCATTCGGGTCGCCTCCCTGCTGGGCGGCTGGGAGGATGCGGACCCCCGGTACGTCACCTTCTGCGCCAACGTGACCGAGGCACTGAACTTCGTCCTGCGGGGCTTCCTGCGGCCGGGGATGAAGGTCGTCGCTTCCTCCATGGAGCACAACGCCGTCATGCGGCCTCTCAGGGCTCTTGAAGAGCGGGGCGTCCTGCTGACGCTCCTGCCCTCGGACCGCGAGGGGCTGCTGGACCCGGAGGACCTGCGGCGGCTCCTGAGGTTTGAACGGTTCGACCTGATGGTGATGGCCCACGCCAGCAACGTTTGCGGGACGATCCAGCCCTTGGAGGAGGTGGCGGCAATCTGCCGGGAGGCGGAGCTGCCGCTGGTGTTGGACACGGCCCAGACGGCGGGGGTACTGCCCCTGGACGCGGCGAAGCTGGGGCTCGCCGCGCTGTGCTTCACGGGGCACAAGGGGCTGATGGGCCCCCAGGGCGTCGGCGGCGTGGTGTGGAGGCCGGACTTCGCCCGGAGGGTGGAGCCCATCGTCACGGGGGGGACGGGGAGCTACTCGCACCTGGAAACTCAGCCGGAGGAGCTGCCGGACCGCTTCGAGTCCGGGACCCCCAACCTGCCCGGCATCGCGGGGCTCCACGCCGCGCTGGGGTGGCTGGAGGCGGAGGGCGTCCAGGCCGTCGAGGCCCGCGAGCGGGAGCTGGGGCGGCGCTTCCTGGAGCGCCTCTCGAAGCAGGAGGGCGTCCTGCTCAGCGGAAAGCAGGGCATGGAGGGGCGGCTTCCCGTCTTCTCGATCAACGTCCGGGGGTTGGACAACGGAGTCCTGGCGGACGAGCTGTCCCGCATGGGGTTTGAAACCCGTCCGGGACTGCACTGCGCGCCGGAGGCCCACCGGTCCCTCGGCACGTTCCCCCAGGGGAGCCTTCGGGTTTCGCCGGGGTACTTCAACGCGCCTCAGGACGTCGACGACTTCTTCAGCGCGCTGTCGGAGGCGGTGAAGGCGCTTGGAGGGATCAAGGCACATGTACCTGCGTGAGCTGACGGTCCTGCCGTCCGACGCCTCCTGCCACGGGCGACTGAAGCTCCACAGCCTGCTGGACTACCTGCAGGACACGGCGAGCCTGGCGGTGAGGGAGCTGGAGGGGACCTCCTCGGAGCTCCTGGCGCGGGGCTACGCCTGGGTGCTGCTGCGCTACGAGGTGGAGGTTCTGGCGCCGCTTCCGGCCCTGGACGAGCGCTTCGTGGTGGGGACCTTTCACGACGTGGAGCACGGCTACAACACCCTCCGGGTCTTCAACGTGGACCGGCCGGACGGGACGCCTCTGGCCTGGGCCAAGACCTCCTGGCTCCTGCTGGACCTGGCGTCGGGGCGGCCCGTGCGCCCGAAGGCTCACCTGCCCAGGATCGACGAGCGCTACACGGGCCCCATCGACCCGGACTTTCCGGACATCCCGACCCCCGACTCGGACGCGCCCTGCACCGAAGTCCTTTGGCCCGTCCGCTTTCACGACCTGGACGTCAACGCCCACGTGAACAACGCGGCCTACTTCGAGTGGATATTCGAGGCCACGCCCATCGACTTGATGGAGTTCGAGCCCAGGGGGATATCGGCCTCCTTCCGGTCCGGGATCCGCTGGGGCGGCCGTCCCCGCATCCACATCGCGCCCCTGCCGGAGCGGGGAAGCGTGCGGTCCTTCGTCTACCGCATCACGGACGACGAGCGTCCGGGCGAGAAGCCCATGACCCTGTTCTCCTGCAGCTGGGAGCCCTGTCGGTCATGAACATCGTCATCGTTGGAGCGGGCGAGGTGGGGCGCAGCATCGCGGCCACCCTGTCCGCGGACGGACACAACGTCAACCTGGTGGAGCAGGACGTGGAGAAGGCCAAGCGCGCGGAGGACGAGCTGGACGTGCGCGTCATTCGGGGCAACGGGGCCAGGCCCCAGGTGCTCTGGGACGCGGGCGTGCGGGAGGAGGACTGCGCCGCGGACATCCTGGTGGCCTGCACGGACCGGGACGAGGTGAACATGCTGTCCTGTTGGATCGCCCACAGTGCCGGGGTCCGGAACGTCATCGCCAGGGCACGGGGGCTTGAGTTCACGGACTCCCCCACCTGGGGGCAGAAGCTCGGCATCGACATGATGATCTCGCCCGAACGGTCCGTGGCGCGGGAGATCCTGGAGCTCCTGACGGTGAGCTCCGCCACCCGCACGGCGGAGCTTCTGAACGGACAGGCGGCCATCTACGCCTTTCGCGTCGCCGAGGACTCCCCGCTGGCGGGAAAGTCCCTGAAGGACATCCGCATCGCCTACAAAGACCTCGTCGCCATCGTGGTGTGCGTGGAGCGCCCCGACGGGGAGAGCTTCGTCCCCGACGGTGACACGGTGCTGGCCGCTCAGGACCTGTGCTACGTGGTTTCTTACAAGGAAACGGTCTACATGCTGGAGGAGCTCTTTCAGCGAAAGAACTCCCGGCCCCTGCGCCGGGTCTTCATCGTCGGGGGCGGAAAGATCGGGTGCCAACTGATCCAGAGGATTCACGAAGCGTACCGGCACGCGGAGATCCGTATCCTGGACGTCAACGAGGAGCGCTGCAGGAGGCTGTCCGACGAGCTGGGGGACAAGAACACCCTGTTCCTCCACGAGGACGGCATCCAGAGGGAGGTCCTACAGGAGGAGGGCATCGAGGAGGCGGACGGGTACGTCTGCGTCACGGACTCCGACGAAGTGAACCTGGTCTACGCCGCCATGGCGAAGGCCATGGGCGTCCGCAAGAGCATCGCGGTGGTGCGCCGCCACCTCTACCGCGACATGCCGAAGTACATGCCCGTCGACGCCGTGGTGGACCTGAACGAGGCGCTGTCCTCCACGATCCTTCGTACGATTCGCTACCCCGGCCACGCCCGGGCCCTCTCCATCATCGAGAAGATCGACGCGGAGATGCTGGAGGTGGTGCTGCCGGCGAAGCACAGCCGGGCGGGGATCCCCCTCTCGGACCTGGGGCTGCCCAAGGGCGTCCTGGTGGCGCTCCTGGGCAGGGGGAACCGGGTCTTCGTCCCCATGGGTTCGACGAAGCTGGAGCCCGGCGACCACCTCATCCTCTTCGCCTCGACGGCCCTGATGCGCGAGGCCGTGGAGCTCTTCGGGGAGGAGCAACCGTGACGCGCGCACCGGCAGGAGGCCTTCACCGATGAAGGTGGGGATCGTCCTCCGCGTCCTCTCCTTCATCTGCGCGATCGTTTCCCTGTTCATGCTCCCCCCGCTCCTCCTGGCCCTCCTGGACGGCACGGGAGACGCCGCCGCCTTCGCCCTCTCCCTCGGCGCCGGAATCCTGCTGAGCCTGGGCCTCTTCCTGGCCGGTCGGCGCTGGCGGCCCGGCCCGCTTGGGGACACCCTGGGCATCCGCGAGGCCGTGGGCGTCGTGGGCTTCGCCTGGGTGATCGCCTCGGCGGTGGGGGCGCTGCCCTACTGGCAGTTTGGCGCGGCGCCCCGCTACGTCGACGCCTTCTTTGAAACCATGTCGGGCTTTACCACCACGGGGGCCACGGTGCTGGCCGACGTGGAGGCCCTCCCCAGGGGCATCCTGCTCTGGCGCGGGCTGACCCACTGGCTTGGGGGCATGGGGATCATCGTCCTGAGCCTCGCGATCCTGCCCTTCCTGGGCGTGGGGGGCATGGAGCTCTACAAGGCGGAGGTGCCCGGCCCCACGCCGGAGAAGCTGACCCCGCGCCTCCACCAGACCGCCCTGCTCCTGTGGGGGGTCTACCTCGCGCTGACGCTCGCCGAAACCCTCCTGCTGATGCTGGGGGGCATGAGCCTCTTCGAGGCGGTGGTCCATTCCTTTGCCACCATCGCCACGGGGGGCTTCTCCACGCGGAACGCCTCGATTGCCGCCTTCCGCAGCCCCTACGTCGAGTGGGTGATCACCGCCTTCATGTTCGCATCGGGCGTCAACTTCTCGCTCTACTTCCTGCTCTTCGCGAGGCGCTTTCGAGCAGTCCTGGGCGACGAGGAGCTGCGCTGGTACGCCGCCATCGTCGCGGCCTCCGCCCTGGCCATCGCCCTCTGCCTCCTCCGCCGCGGCGACTTCTCCGGGGTCGAGCCCGCGCTGCGCGCCTCCTTCTTCCACGTGGTGAGCCTGATCACCACCACGGGGTTCGTCACCGAAAACTACGACCTGTGGCCCGAGTTCGCCCGGTTCCTGCTCCTGATCCTGATGGTGGTGGGGGCCTGTGCCGGGTCCACGGGGGGCGGGTGCAAGGTCGTGCGCTTTCTGGTCCTGCGCCGTCAGGTCCAGGCGGAAACCCTGCGCCTGCTGCACCCCAGGGCGACGGTCACGGCGCGGATGAACGGGCGGGCCATCGGCCCTGACGTCATGGACTCCGCCTCGGCCTTCCTGGTCCTCTACCTCCTCATCATGACTTCGGCCACGCTCGCGATCACCGCCTTCGGTCACCCGAAGCTCGACGTGATGTCGGCCTTCTCCGGGGTGGTGGCCTGCCTCAGCAACGTGGGGCCGGGGCTGGGCGCCCTGGGGCCCGTGGAGAACTTCGCCTGGCTGCCCGCGGGCGTCAAGTGGGTCCTCTCCTTCTGCATGTTGGCGGGACGGCTTGAGCTCTTCGCCGTGTTCCTTCTCTTCCTGCCGGGGTCGTGGAGACGGTGAGGCGCCGGACGGGAGGTGAGCGAGGTACCGAGCGGTTTTGGCGAAAATCCGTCAGCGTTCCCTAAGCATTCGGCACGTTCCTGCCCCGCCTGAGGTCTGGTAAAATACCACACTGAGTGCATTCCGACGGAGGTCGATTTCTGGAAGACTTCGTCCGGAGCCTGTCGACCCCTGGCTCCTGCGGAGGGTGAACGTCAGGTGAAGACAACGATGACGCCTTCAAAAGCGTTAAAAGGACTGAAAACTTATGGAGTATGATCCCCATCTGCCAGAGGCGGAGGCCCCGTTCTCTACCGAGGAGGCCGCCCCTCAGGGCCCGAAACAGAAAAAGCTGAAGCTGTCGAAGGTCCCCCCTCAGACCGGGAAGGGGACGCCAGGGGACGGCCGCGTCCCGAAGCGCCTTCAGGCGGCCTCCTTCTTCTGTGGCGCGGCCGTCATGGTGCTGGAGCTCACCGGCTCCCGCCTGGTGGCGCCGTTCCTCGGCACGTCGCTGGTCGTCTGGACGGCGCTGATCGGCGTGATCATGACGAGCCTCTGCGTCGGAAACTGGCTGGGCGGCTGCCTGGCGGACCGGCGTCCGGAGGCCCGTCTGCTGGGCCGCATCCTCCTCCTGGCCGCCGCGATCCTGGGGGCGACGGCCTTCGCCAGCAACGCGATCCTCACCGCTCTCCTCCGGCTCTCCCTCAACCTCTACCTGACATCCGTTGCGGCCGCCCTCGTGATCTTCACCCCGACGACCCTGCTCCTGGGCATGACGTCACCCTTCATCGCGCGCCTGGCCCTGCGCGACGTGGCCTCGTCGGGCGGCACGGTGGGGCGCCTCTCGGCCCTGAACGCGGCGGGGAGCATCCTGGGGACCTTCCTGGGCGGCTTCGTCCTGATCTCCCTCCTTCCCTCCGGGGTCATCCTGATGGGCCTCGCCAGCGCCCTTGCAGCGCTCTCCATGCTGCTCTACGCCGCCTCCTGGCGGGGCGTCCTCCTGACGGCGGCCTGCCTGGGCTGCGGCGCCTGGGCCTCCAGGGTGTACGGGCTGCCCATGACGCCCGTGGGCGTCCAGATCGACACAGCCTACAACCACATCTCCATCGTGGAGAGCCTCATGCTGCGCAACAACAACCGGCGCGTCCGCATCATGATGACGGACCCGGACGGGGCGCAGTCCCTGATGTACCCGGACAGCCCCGCGGAGCTGGTGAGCGACTACACCAAGTTCTACGACCTGGCCTTCCACTACAAGCCGGACGCGAAGCGGATCCTGATGCTGGGCGGGGGCGGCTACTGCGTGCCGCGTCACGTCCTGGCGGAGCGCAACGTTTCCATCGACGTAGTGGAGCTGGACCCCGGCGTCACGGAGGCGGCGCGGCGCTACTTCGACCTGCAGGACAGCCCGAACCTCAGGATATTTCACGAGGACGCCCGCTCCTTCCTGAACCGCATGGCGCAGGACCCGGAGGGACAGGGGGCCTACGACGCGGTCTTCATGGACGTCTTCGGCTCCTGGTACTCCATCCCCTTTCACATGACCACCGTGGAGGCCGCGCAGCGGATCCGCGCCCTGATGGCGCCGGACGGCGTCCTCATCACCAACGTCATCGCCGCGCTCTCGGGCCGGCGCAGCGGCGTGTTCCAGGGGATCTACGCGGCCTTCTCCCAGGCCTTCCCCCGGATGCTGATCTTCCCGGCCTCCGCTCCGGGGCCGGAGAGCGCGGAGGCCCTGCAGAACCTCATGCTGATGGCCCTCTGTTCGAGCGACCCCGCGGTCCCTCCGGCCCCCGACGCGGGCGTCCTGCCCCTCCTGGCCCACCAGTGGCTGGACCCCTTCGTCCCGGAGGTCCCCGCCTTCACCGACGCCTTTGCCCCGGTGGAGCGCTACGCGCTGGCGCAGTAGGCGTGCGGACTCGGAGGTCCTGCCCGCAGCGAGGTCGCCCCTTGGGGCGCCGCTTTTGTTTTTGAATTTCGTTTGTGAAGGAAGGTTGTGTTCTCCTTGACGGATTCTCGGATGAAGTCCTCCAACAGGGCGGACCAGGCGAAGGTCGGCCCCGGCGCGGCCAGGAGGCCGATGCCCCTCGTCCCCGCGCCGATCCTGGTCCCGCTCTGGATCGTCGCTCTTGTCCTGCCCAACCTGGTCTACTCCGGCGTGCGGTTTGCCGACACGCTGCACATCATGAAGTGGGCCGTGGCGGGGTTCCCCGTCGCTCTTGCCCTCCTGGCGGCGGGCTGGCGCCTCGTCCGGAATGGGGGGGACCGCCTGACGCTGCGGGTGGACCTCTTCGGGTCGATCTGGGCCCTGATGTTGGTCTACTGCGCCCTCATGCCGCTTTGGACCCCCATCTCCTCCGCGACGGGGATGCTCCACGAGCTCGTCTGCCTGGCGGCGGTGTGGGCCTTTTACGTGCTGAGCGTCGATTCCTTCCCCAACGGGAGCCTGCGGCCGATCCTTTGGCTGGCCAACGTCAACGGAGCGATCAACGTCCTGTTCGCGGAGCTGCAGATTCGGAAGTTGAACGGCCTTGACTTCCTTGCGGGGACACCTCTGGCGGGCCTGCAGTCCCTGAGCTCCGTCATCCTGCCGACGCCGGGCAACTACATCGGGAACACCGCCCAGCAGAACATGTTTGGCCTCTGGATGGCCGTCTGCGTCATGAGCTCCGTCTACCTTTTCATCGCCTACGCCGTGGACGAGGGGGGCCGGAGGAGGCCCCTGTGGCTGACGGTCCTGAACCTGCTCCTGATGGGCGTCAACGTCTGGGGCCTGTGGAACAGCACCAGCCGGTCCGGAATCTTCTCCCTGTTCGCCGGACTCCTCGTGCTGGGCCTCGTGACCGTGGCCCGCTTCGGCCGGGCCTACGCCCTGCGCCTCGGACTGGCGCTCTTGCTCTTTATCGCCGTGCTGGGCGGCTCCATGGCGGTCAACCGCGCGCGGAGCAGCGACCTCATCGCCAAGACGGGGGACATGGTCCAGAACGCCTGGACCGTCGGCGGCCGCATCGGCATCTGGACCACCTCGAAGGCCATGTTCCGAGAGCACCCGGGGGGCGTGGGCATCGGGCAGTTCAAGTGGCACTACCTGGAGGCTCAGCGGGAGGCCTTCAAGACCAACCACGAGCCCTGGTACCAGTGGCAGTACACCCACTGGGCTCACAACGAGTTCCTGCAGTGGTTCTGCGAGGCGGGCGTCCTGGGGGGCGTCCTGCTCCTCGCGATGTTCGGCCTGTGGGGCGTCGCCGTCGTGACGCACCTCCTGAAGGGCCGGCACCTGCCCCGGGAGGCCATCTGGGCCTGTGCGCTCGTCACCCTCATCGCCTTCAACGCCCTCTGGACCCGCCCCTTCCACCGGATCGAGAACATCCTGTGGATGGCGCTGGCCTTCGCCATCACGAACCGGGAGGTCCTGACGGGGAGCCTGGGCTGGTCCGCGGCCCTGGCGAAGCGGGCGGCGCGGCTGATGGGAGCCCTCTTCTTCGTCGCCGCCGTCGCCGGGTCGGCCTACCTCCTGAGCGGCATCGAGGGGAACCTCCTGCTGCGGAGGGCGCTCAACACCTCCAACGCCGTCCTGCAGCGGGGCTGGCTGGAGAGGGCCGCCGCCCACCCCATCGTCCGGGAGGACGCCATCAAGAACCTGGGATACCACTACCTCCAGGTGGGGGACCAGACGGGCGACTTCAACGCCCTGAGTCGCGGCTTCAGCCTTCTGCTGGATCACTTCCGCCGCGAGCCCCACTCCGAGGACATGAGCCAGCTCCTGCATTGGGCCCAGCGCTTCCAGGCCCAGGACGTGCTGAGGGAGCTGGCGAGCTACCTCAAGCCGGGGACCTTCCAGTTGGTGCCCCAGCCGGGCATGACGGACCGCCTGGGCCGCTCCGTCGACGCCCTGGTCCTGATGCCGCTCCAGCAGTCGGGTGGGATGACCTACGAGGGGGCCGAAGTGTCGCGCCAGTCCATGGACGCCCCAGCCTCCGAGTGACGGAGCGCCCCATGCGCCGAACCGGCTTCACGCTCATCGAGGTCATGATCGCGGTGATGCTGACGGGGATGGTGACGGCCCTGGCCCTTGCGCCCGTCGTCGTCACGGTTCGGCGCGTCGTGGAGCTTCAGCAGGACTACTCCGACGCCTCCGCCCTCTCCCGCGCTCTGGCCTTCATCGGGCGTGACGCCGCGGCCGCGCTGCGGGCGGCTCCGGTCCCGATCATCGTGAAGGACGGCAGGGTGTTGGGAGGGGGGGACGACGACGTCCTGATCGTGATGAGCGCCTCCCCCGCGAGGCAGGACGTGGCGGCGGGCAGCCTGGTCTACCGGGTCGAACGGGGCAGCCCAATGCGTCAGGACCTCCTGCCCGGGCTCTACCGCTGGGTGCTGTCGGGGAAGCTGCCGACCGAGGTGGACCCCGACAAGTTGAGGGGTGAGGAGGGGCAGCTCGTCCTTCCGGGGGTGACGGGCTTCCGCGTCGAGGTCCCCGTGGATGGGGAGGAGCGCCGTAAGGAGTACAAGGGGCCCCTCCCCGCCGGGCTCTTCATCGCCCTGACGCGGGGGACGGGGAAGGAGGAGGAGAGCGCTGAGGACTTCGCCGTGTTCCCGTAGGCGGCGCGGCTTCGTGCTGGTGTCCGTGCTGATGCTGGGCACGCTTCTGATCGCCTGCGCCACGGCCTTCGCCTGGTTCGTCCGCCTCCAGGTGCGCAGCGTCCTCCAGGAGCGGACGGCCCTGACAAATCGCAGCATGGCTCAGGTGCTCGCGGACTCCGTCATCAACGCCATCGCCGAGGTCAGCGGCCGGATGGACGCCGACAGCCCCCGTCAGCAGTGGTTCAAGCCGTTCCTCTTCCCGGCCGACGGGCTGGGGCTGTGGGCTGTGCAGGTGAGGCCGCTGGACGACAAATTCCCCATCCGCAAGCTCTTCCTGCCGGACGGCAACACCGTGAGGCAGGAGCTGCGGGGCCCGTGGGAGGACCTGTGGGACGCGCTGGGGCACCGGGAGCTGGCCACGCCGATGCTGGACTTTCTGGATCGGAACGACAGGGGGCGGGTCGGCGGCGTCGAGCGGAAGGAGTTCATCAACCGCCCGCCCTTGGACCTCTCGGAGCTCCTGCTGCTGAAGGAGCTCACGCCGGAGGTCCTCCGGGGCGGGAACGGCAGGCCGGGCCTGAGCGACTTCTGCACGCTCTGGAGCGACGGGAAGATCAACCTCAACTCGGCCCCCCTCCCCGTCCTGCGCCTCCTGCCGGGGCTCGACGGCGGACAGGCGGAGCGGGTCGAGGCCTACCGGAGGGAGCACGTCCTGAGGAGCCTGCAGGACGTGCAGTCCATCCCCGGACTCACGGCCCGGACGGCCACGCGACTGACGAACCTGGCCGCCTTCAAGAGCCGCTACTTCGCCCTGCGCGTCGAGTTCGTCGACGAGTCGCCGGGAGGGACCTCGTTCAACATCATCTTTGACCGGACGGAGAAGAAGGTCGTCCGCTGGGAGGAGTCATGAGAGTGCGTTCGCTTTTCAAGAGAGGGGCCGTTTCCGAGTCCGTCAGGTTCCGGCGTCTGTCCGGCGGGGAGCTGCTGCCGCTGTCCTCCGCGTCGGGGGCGCGTCGGGGCGCCCTGGAGGTGACGCTGGTCCCCATGCGGTCCCTGGCCCTGGCCCCCTTCTCCTTCCCCTTCGCCAACCTCGCCAAGGTGCGGGAGGCGCTTCGGCTTCAGGTCGTGCCCTATGCCGCAGCGGGGGAGATCGAGCTGTTCCCCGTCGTTATGGAGCGGGCCGGCCGGGGGGTGTCGGGGTCGGTGTGGTACCTCTCCCCCTCGGAGCTGAACCTCCCCCTCGACGGGGGCCGGTCGCTGGTCTGGCCCGCGCCGCTGCCCCTGGCCGCGCGGGTGCAGGGGACCGGGGTCGCCCTGTGGGCGGACGAGGAGAACCTCTGCTCGATCCTGTGGCAGGACTGGAAGCCAGCCCTCACCCGCTGGACGTCGCGGGACCGATCCTCCCCGGAGGCGGAGCTGGCCTGGTTCGACCGCTGCTGCGCTGCCCGCAAGCTGGAGAGGGGCGCGTCCTTCGTCCTCGACGCGCGGGACCCCGGTGCCGCTGCGACGCTGGAGGACTCCGCGCGGGAGACCCTGCCCCACTGCCCCTGGCTCCGGACGCTCAACCTCTCCCGCAGGGCGCTGGAGGGGGCCATGGGCCTCGAACGGGACGTCCGGCTCATGACCCGCGCCGCCTGTTGGATCCTCCTGATGGGGGCCTTGACGCTGGCGGGGAGCGTCCTGCGCTGGCGACAGGCCCTGTCCCGGGTCGATGAGGCCCGCCTGAGGTCCGAGGACCTGTACCGCCAGGCCTTTGACCCGACGCACACGGGGCGTATCTCGAACCCCGTCGCCCTGGCGCGGGACCGGATCGCCGAGCTTCAGGGTGGCACGGAGGGACGCGAGCTGGGGAGCGTGCTGGCGGACCTGGGCGCCGTCTTCACGGAGAACCCCAGCATGGACGTCAAGGTGGACGTCCTGCGCTATAATGCGGAGGGACTGGACTGCACGGGCTCGGCGCCGGACATGAGCACGGTGCTGGCCTTCCGCAAGGCCTGGGAGGGCCGGGCTGCGCTGTCGCAGCTGGACAACACGCAGAGCGTATCGGGCGTGGGGTACCGCTTTGACCTCCGCGTCCGCTGGCAGCCTCTGGGAGGCGGAGAATGACGATGAACTTTGACGGGACGATCAACAACGCGCGGGCTGTCCTTCGGGGCGAGGCCCCGGGGTCGGTGCGCTTTCTGGCTGTCGCCCTCCTGGCCCTGGGGGTCTGGGCAGCGGTGAGTTGGGTGTCGGGATGGACCGCCGAGGCCTCCGCCGCGCTGGCGACCCAGGAGGGGCGTCTGCGGACCCTATCCATGCTGGCGGAGGAGTACCGCCTCATGGCGCCTGCCGGAGGGGCGGGCACGTCGGAGGGGACCGTGGACGTCCCCACGGTGTTCGCTCAGGTCTCCGAGCGAATGGAGCTGGGCAGCCGCGTGAACCGCATCTCGCCGGACGGAAAGAATCAGTCCGTGGAGATCAACCGGCTCCACGCGGAGGAGTTGGTGGAGCTGAACCAGCAACTGGCAGTGCGGGGCGTACACTTCC
Source organism: uncultured Fretibacterium sp. (assembly GCF_938030725.1). Classification (GTDB taxonomy): domain Bacteria; phylum Synergistota; class Synergistia; order Synergistales; family Aminobacteriaceae; genus Fretibacterium. The sequence continues at coordinate 29,222 of NZ_CALHIQ010000142.1, forward strand.
TCTCCGCGGAGGTACGGGCTCTGCCCACCGGCGACAAGCAACTCCTGTCGGTCTCCGCGATCATCGGCCCCGTCAAGGGGGACGCCGGACGATGAGGCGGCTGGCGACGCGTCTCCTGAAGGCGCTTCTGTTTCTGGTCGCCTTCGTGGCCGCGCTCTGGACCTTCCTGCCCTGGCGCGAGGCGGGCGTGGCCTCCCTGACCCTGGCTGGGGACGTGCTGGAGCGGCACGGCATGAGACTGGCCTTCTCGGACGTGGAGGCGGCGGGAGGGGGCTTTACGGTCAACGGGCTCTCCGTGAGCGGCTTCACGACCTTTTCGTTCAGGTCCCTCACCCTGCGCCCTCAGCTGATGGCGAGCCTGCTGAGCCTGGCGCCGGTCTGCGAGGCGGACTTCACCGGGGGCGAGATGACGATGGGTCAGGCGATGAACTTCGGGGACGGCGGCTTCCTGCTGACGGCGGGCCGGGACGGTGTGCTGTTGGAGCGGCTGCGAACGGACGGGGACTTCGCGATTTCGGGCTTCGTGGCGCTGGACCCGGGCCGCATGAAGATATCGAGGGCCGAGGCTGCGATCTCCGTGCCTCAGTCCTTTGAGGGCAACATGGAAACGCTGCAGGGCTTCCTGCCCCTGGTTCGCGAGGGGAGCGGCTGGGTCCTGCGCCGCGCTCCGTCGGAAGGGGGCGCGGCGCAATGAGGGGCGAGCTGGTGTCCTCCCTCAGGGGAAGGCTCTCCCGCCTCCGGGATCGGACGCGCCGGGAGGCTGCGGCTCCGCGCGGCGCTGAGGGAGGGCGCGTCTATGCGGCGTGGCTCTGGCTCTTGCCCGTCCTGCTGGGGCTGACGCTGGGCTGGTTCGCCGACGCCTGCCTCGAAACGCTCCTGGGGCGCTTCGGCACGGGGCGCGCCGTGGACCGGTCCGCCCTGCCTGCGGAGGCGGAGAGGGCGTCCTCCGTCGGTGCCGGCATGGAGGAGTTCCTGACGGCCAACCCCTTCCGCGTTTCGCCGATGGAGGCGAGCCTCCCGACAGCCCGGAGCGCGGACGTGGAGGTCACCGGCTCCCTGGCGACGGCTGTGCTACGGGGGACCCTGCCGAACGTGGGGGCCTGGATCGAGGACAAGGGCAAGGTGCGCCTGGTGCTGATGGGGACCAGCTTTGATGTCTACACGCTGGCGAAGGTCACCTACCGGGAGGCCGTCTTCGTCAAGGAGGACGAGGTGGTGGTGCGGGAGCTGCGCTACAGCGAGCCCGGTTCGGAGCGGGGTGCGTTCTCCACCCCCACAGCGGAGGCCCGGCCCGTGGGCATCCCGGAGGGCAGCGTGACGCCCGCCAGGCCGGGGGAGCAGGACGGGGAGGTCCCGAGCGAACTCGTGACCAGCCTGGTGCAGAACCCCTTCGACGAGTTGAAGAAGATCCGCCTGCGCCCCAACGACGGAGGAAACGGCCTCGAGATCCAGTGGATCCAGGACGACAGCATCCTGAAGCAGCTGGGCGTGCAGAAGGGCGACGTCATCAAGTCCGTCAACGGGATCCCCTTCACGAACATGGCGGATATCGCCAACTCCATCAACTCCCTGATGAACAGCGAGCGCTTCGACGTGGAGGTGGACCGGGAGGGCAAGCCCACCGCGCTGCGGTACGTGGTGCATTGAGCGTGAACGGGATGTCCGGCGCCCGGCGTGGCTTCACCCTGATGGAGGTCCTGGTGGCGGTGGCCATCGTGGGGATGGTGGTCGCCGCCGGGTTTCGCCTCATCACCATGTCGCTGCGCTCGCTCTCCGAGATCGCGGCGGAGCGGGAGCTGACCGCGGCGGCGCAGAGGATATGGCTGCGCTTCCGAACGGAGAAGGACATGCCCGAAAGCGGCAAGGAGGAGGGCGTGGAGTGGCGCACGGAGATCGACTCCGTGCCCGTCGAGGACCTGGAGCTGCCCTTCAGGCGGGTGACGGTGAGCCTGGGGAAGCGCTCGATGGTCATCTACCTGCCTGAGGC
>NZ_CALHIQ010000143.1 GCF_938030725.1 uncultured Fretibacterium sp.
GGTCGGGAGCATCGCCGGATACGGCTACGACTGCTCCGTCACGGACTGCACGAGCACCCTCGTCTGGAGCGGCGGGGCGATTAAACAGGTTGGCCTGATGCACAGTGCGGGCGAAACGCCCGACCCCATCGGCCTGGATTATTACGCGGGCGAATGAGTGACCGCAAAATGAAAAAGTGAAACCTTAAGGGTCTGTCTGAATCGAGGCCAGCCGCTCTGCGGCTGGCCTTTCTGCGTTCTTGAAGATGTAGAACATCCAGTTCGTCGGCGTCCTGAAGTAAAGCCGATGCCCGCGGCCGTTCAGGGCCTTCCGAATTTCTTGCGCGGCTGCGCCGCCGGCGCGGGGTTCGCCCTACAGGCCCCAGGGGGCGCTCTGCCGCTCCGGCAGCGTCCAGACCCTCCGGTGCAGTTCCCGCATCGAGTCGGGGCTGTTCAGCAGCGCCATCTTCTCGCCTTTGGACAGGGGCTCTCCCGACAGGGCCCGATCGACCAGCGCAGGATCCAGACGCCTTCTCAGGCGGCGGTTCATGGCACGGTGCAGGGCATTCGTTCGGGGGTCCGCCACAGCACGGCGGAAGCCTTCCTCCTGGGGAAGGCCCAGGGGCGAGTAGCGGCGGCGTTCCGCCAACGCCTCCGCCTTGTCCGTCAACTCGCGGGGCGCGTGGAGCTCCTCCGGGATGGCAAACAACCCGAGGCGGGCGGCGGCCCGGCCCAGGGACGCCCGGCTGGTGAACACGGACAGCGGCACGGAGAGCGCGAGCGGAAGGACCACGGGCAGGAGCCAGAGGAAGAAGGACGGGGTCACCCGATGGAGCAGCCAGCCCCACGTCAGGCCGATGAGGACCGCCCACCAGTGCGCCCGGACCGCCTCGCCCCACGTCGTCCCGCGGTCGTCCCGCGACTGCCCTCCCCAGCCGGTCCCCCAGCCCAGAAGGGTCACGACGACGAATCGGCTGTGGCAGATCATGCGTATGGGGGCCAGTAGCATGGAGAGGAGCGTTTCGCCCGCCACGCCCAGCAGCACCCGCAGCGCGCCGCCGTAGCGCCGCGCGCTCCGCGCGATCAGCAGGGCGTGGATCAGGCAGAGGAGCTTCGGCAGGAAGAGGAGGAGGGCCGTGCAGCTCAGGAGGGTCAGGGCCCACTCCGGGTACCAGACGTGCCACTGGGGGAACAGCATGTTGGGCTGCGGGAAGTAGTTGGGCTCCACCAGGACGTCCAAGAGCGCCTGGACGGAGCTTGCGATCAGGAAGATCAGCCACAGCAGGGCAGAGCCGTAGGACAGGATGCCGTTGAGGAAGAGGGCCCGGTGCGTGGGGAAGAAGCCGTAGGTGAAGATCAGGCGCAGGTGCTGAAGGTTCCCCTGGCACCAGCGCCGGTCGCGCTTCAGCTCGTCGATCAGCGTCGGGGGCGTTTCCTCGTAGCTGCCGTCAACTCCATAGGCCAGCCACACCTCGTAGCCCGCGCGGCGCATCAGGGCGGACTCGACGAAGTCGTGGCTCAGGATCTCCCCGCTGAGGGGCCCGCGGCCCGGCAGCTTCGGCAGCTCGCAGTAGCGCATGAAGGGCTCGACCCGGATGACGGCGTTGTGCCCCCAGTACTGTGCGTCGCCCAGCTGCCAGAAGTTCTGTCCGGCGGCAAAGACCGGACCGTACAGGCTGTTGGCGAACTGCTGCACCCGCGCGATCAGGGTCTCCCGGTTCACCCCCCTGGGGGGCGTCTGGAGGATCCCGATCCGCGGGTTCCACTCCATGGCGTCCACCATGCGCACCCAGGTCGTCCCGGCCATGACGCTGTCCGCGTCCAGCACGATCATGTAGCGGTAGTTTCGCCCCCAACGGCGGCAGAAGTTGGCGACGTTGCCGCTCTTTCGCTTCACGTTGGAGGGTCTGCGGCGGTAGAAGAGGTGCCCGTCCATCCCCAGGCGCTCCCGCAGCCCGTACCACGCCTCCTCCTCGCGCACCCAGACGTCGGGGTCCGTGGTGTCGCTGAGGATGAAGACGTCGAAGCGGCCCTCCTGTCCCGTGGCGGACAGGGAACGCCACATCGCCTCCACGCCCGCGCCGACGTTTTTCGGGTCCTCGTTGTAGACGGGGATGAGCACCGCCGTTCGGACGTCCTGTGGAAGGTCCGGCAGGGGGGCGTCGGGGTCGATGATCCGGTAGCCCTGGTATCGGAAGAGCAGCACGAAGAACCCGAAGAGCGCCGTCCAGAACCCCGTCGAGATCCAGGCGAAGAGGACGCCGAACAGGGCGCACAGGAGCAGCTCCACCGGCGCGCCGCCCTGGTGGGGGAGCAGGGCGGACATGTAGTCTGCGGCCAGGACGGAGGGGACGACGATCAGCGACAGAAAGAGGCAGCGGCGCCAGAGCGCGGAGCGACGCCAGGCGGGCCGGGCGTTTGGGGCGGGCGTCATCGCGTCCGGCCCTCCTCAGACCGCCGGAGCCTCCTGATAAGGCCCCTCAGAGAAAATCCGCCGCGCGTCATGGAGATGCGGGCCGGAGGCATCGACCCCCGGTTGTAGGGCGGGACGGGCACCGGAAGGGCGTCCGCGTCGGGCAGGAGCCCCCGGTCGGCGCACAGCGCCCTCAGGGCCTCCATGGCGGTCTTCATGTCACAATCCTCGGCATGAGCGGGGAGCGTTTCGCTCGTCCCAGAGGGGCAGAGCTCGTCCATGGTTTTCAGCACCAGCTCCAGCCCCTCCCGCGGGGGGAGGCGAAGGGCCCGGACGTAGAGGAGCAGGCGGTCCCGCAGGACCTCCTCGGGGCGGGGGGCTTGAGGGTCGCAGCGAGTCGGGGTCATGGCCCTACCTCCCAAACACGTAGGTCCAGGTTTCGGTGAGGGGGTCCGGAAGGTTTTCCCCCTTCTTGAGGACCGCGGAGAGGCGCACCGCGGGCGGCACGGCCGGAAAGACGGAGAAGCCTCCGCCCGCGTCCACCTCCACCTGGAAGGAGAGCCGCCAGCCGCCGGTGCGGGAGTTCTTCTCCAGGTGCTTCTGCACCAGCTTGGCCCCTTCGACCTCCACGATGCTGGTGATCCCCGAATCCGGGGGCAGGTCGTTCAGCTCCCCGCCCTTGAAGTCCACGAGGAAGCGCACCCAGTTCTTGCGGTCGCCCATCGCCTGCCGCGTGGCCACAACGCGCCCCAGGGGGTGCAGGCGGTGCTCAAGCCCGCTCCAATAGAGCGTGCAGGCGCCCTTGAGCGGCTCGTCGGGGCTCTCGCGGTTGGGGAGCCAGAAGGCCACGACGTTGTCGTTGTACTCCGAGTCCGTGGGGATCTCGATCAGCTCGACCCGGCCGGGTCCCCAGTCCCCATCGGGCTCGACCCAGAGGGAAGGTCGTTTCTCGTACTCCGCCTCCAGGTCCTGATAGCGCTCGAAGCTCCGACCGCGCTGCAGCAGGCCGAAGCCCAGAAGCCGCTCCGCCGGGATGTCAGTGACGCCCAGCCGCTCTCCGTTGCGCAGGGCCCGCCACTGCCAGACGTCGTCGTCCCTGTGGACC
>NZ_CALHIQ010000144.1 GCF_938030725.1 uncultured Fretibacterium sp.
TCTTCTCGCTGATCGCGAGGCCGGCGGCGTCGTCCGCCGCGCTGTTGATGCGGAGGCCCGTGGAGAGCTTCTGAATGGACTTCTGGAGCGAACTGCTGGTGCGGTTGACGGTGTTGTAGGCGGAAAGAGCGGGGATGTTGTGCATAACTACCATAGACATACGAATGACCTCCCTGTCCGGGCCGTACGCCCGGTTCGTGAATGTCCGATTCCTCCATGGATACGGACATTTGCCCATGCCGGCACGGCTCCCTGCCTCCGGCTGAGCTTCCTGACGTTCCCGCCCGGCGGCGCCTCTTGCGCTCCGGGCCTGCGCTCTTGCACGCCGCCTCCGTCCCCTCCGGGCGCCCGAACGGGCCGAAGACCTGCGCAAAGCTATTATAGCACGCGGAGGCGGATAAAAGTCAACCGGCAGGGGGGGGAAAACGCAGGCGCCCCCACGCGGGGAGCGCCTGGCCAATCACATCCTTGGGCCTCGCGGTCAGCCTCACGGCTGAGCCCGTCGCAGCGCCTCGACCTCGTCCGGGGAGAGGCCGGTGAAGTCGACGACCTGCTCCAGCGGTACGCCCCGCACCAACATCCGCCGCGCCGTGGAGGCGATGCCCTCATTTCGCCCCAGAGCGATGCCCTCCCTCAGGATCGTCTTCGCCTCGTACTCCAACACCCTGCCTCCCATGATGGACTTCACTCCTTCCCTCACCTTTTTGTGTCGACGGGCTACGTGCTCCAACACCTTACCAGACATCTCCTCGAGCGTCCGCTTCACGTACTCCGTCAACTTCCCGCTCTCCGCCAGCCCCTCAAGCCGATCCCGTATCCCTGCGTACTCCGACAGAAAGTCCCGCAGCAGCCCTTCGTCCCTCTCGTACCTCCCAAGTCGCCTCTCATGCGCAAAAATGTGGAAGGGGATGAGAAACAGCAGTCCCTTGGAGAATATCTCCTCCGGCGTGTACCGCTGGGCCTTCATCGCCGGGATATCGTAGGCCGCAGACCTTCCGCCGGGCAGCTCGATGCGGACCGTCAGCACGTCCGGCGTGGTTGCGCGGCACCGCAGGTACAAGATCGCCGACGCAGGAAAACGCACCGTCAACACGCCATCGTTGACCTCGCCCGCATCCAGCGCAATCTGCGCGTCGTACTCGAACATCCGCACCAGCATCGTGTCGTCCGACGTGCTCTGGCACTCGATGTGGTACTTCTTCAGCGACTTGCCCCGTATCCCGAAGCACGAGTCCGTGATGCGCTCACGTTCCTTGCCGTCCTGACCGTTGATAAAGTGCTGGTTCGGGTAGAGCTCCACCGCCTCGTCCCCGGAGTACGACTCGTGAAATATCTCATTCACCAATGGGATAATGAGGCTCGAACAATCGTTCAGAAGCGTTCGGAACACGTCGTCGTAGGGCGTGTTGACCAGCATCCGCACCATCCCCCCATCCCTTCAGCTCCTGGCCTCATTATAACAAACAAGCCCTCTCGCTCAAAACCGTCCGAAACAGGGGAATACTCGGCGCTTGCCCTGCCTCGCCTGAAAGGGGAGGTGGCCCGAAGGGTGGGAGGGGTCGTTTTTCGGCCCGCCTTCTGTCGGGGAAGTGGGCATATTGAACGGTTTTTGGCGGAAGGTTGCGGCCTTTCCGCCCTTTTTGTACGGTGCGCCGTTGGGTTATAATGCAGGCGGAGAAGTGCAGTCGAGGGTGTGGAGGCGAGAGAGGACGATGGGGACGGAGGAGCTGGAGGGGCGTCCGGCTGGGGAGCCTGGCAGCGGGACGATCTTTGACGACGTGTTTCGGACGATGCTCCAGAAGCTGCCGCGTCTTGTGCCAGCGGTGCTGAACGAGGTGTTTGGGACGGACTATGGTCCGGACGAACGCATGGAGCAGTTCCGCAACGAGCAGATCGGGCCTGGCGGGAGGACGGTGACGGACTCCGTGCTGCAGGTTCGGGACAGGACGTACCACGTGGAGTGCCAGAGCACGCCGGACGGGACGATGGCGGTGCGGATGATCGAGTACGACTTTCGCATCGCGCTGGATGGGGCGCTGAGGGCCGGAGGGAGCTGCGAGATGAGCTTTCCGCACTCCTGCGTGTTGTACCTGCGCCACGGGCGGACCACTCCTGAGGAGCTCAAGGTGAAGGTGAACCTGCCGGACGGGGGCGTGTTCTGGTACAGGACGCCTGTAGTCAAGGTTCAGGAGTACACGCGGGAGAAGATTTTCGAGAAGCGGCTGCTGTTTTTTCTGCCGTACTACGTCATGCGCTACGAGAAGCAGTTCTGTCGGATCGAGGAGGACGAGGGGAGGCTTGCGGAGCTTCGTCAGGAGTTTGAGGCGATCCTGAGGGGGCTGGTGCAGGACGAGGACGAGGAACTTTCGCGAGCGGACCTGATGGAGCTGATCATGAGGGTAGTGGACCACATGCTGGGGACTGAGAGTAGGATACGAAGGGAGGTTCACGAGGTTATGGGCGGACAGGTTCTTGAGCTGTACTCGGAAAGACTGATGCGCGAGGGGCAGGAACTGGGCCGTACTGAGGGCCGTGAGCTGGGCCGCGCGGAGGGCCGCGCGGAGGAACGGGCGAAGATGGAGAGCATCCTGGTGCACGTGAAGGATGAGGGCCGCGATCTTGGCCGCGCGGAGGTTGTGCGGCAGCTCTGTGCGTCGGGCCTCCTGACGCCGGAGCAGATCGCCGGGGTGGTGGGGATGACGCCGGAGGAGGTCCGGGCCCTGCAGAAGCGGTAGCGGAGGGGTTCGGCCAGACGACACGACTTACGGACGCCGACAGGCGGTCGGCGTCGTGTCGGTCGGCTGTGCCGAAAGAGGACAATTTATTGTCGTCTTTCGGCGTTAGCGGGAGATGTTAGACAAATAGGGGCTTCATCAGGTGGCCGAACGAAGTGAGGTGGAGGGGGTTATCTTCCGCTCCTCCGGCCGTTTCCCCGCGCCTCCCGGAACAAATTTGCGGTTTTCTGCAAAAAAGGGTCCCTAGGTCTTGCATTTACCGCGGCGTTGCGTGTATAATTCTATACCAAAGGCGCGGCTTCTCTATCGGCGTCGCTTTGTCTTCTGCCGAACTTCAAAAACGTCCCCGGCGGCCGCGCCCGTGCGACGAACCAAACGCCGTGGGGGCGGAGTCTCTGCCAGAAAGGAGTGTTTGCCGGCGCTGGCGTTCTTTGGTTTTGCGGGCTGGAAACGGCCCTCTGCGCTTACGCCGTGCTGCCTGTAAGGAAGGCGGCGCGGGCGGTGCGGCCCTCGGGCCGCGGCATGTTATCGCAACTAGGGAAGGATAACAGGCAAGATCAGGATTTAAATTTGTCCGTTTGAAAAACGGACGCGCGCTTTGTGGCTTGAATCCTCGGGGCGCTGCACCTGCCCTTGGGATTCGGATTTTGAGAGGAGGAATTTCGGTTGAGTAAGAAACTGAAACTGTTTGGCCTGCTGGCGCTGACCTTGGCGCTGACGGCCGGGGTGGCCTGGGCGGTGGCTATGACCAACGTCATAAC
>NZ_CALHIQ010000145.1 GCF_938030725.1 uncultured Fretibacterium sp.
CCCCTAATGAGGCCTTTTTTCAATTTGCCTGTTGCTTTTAGCTTGACAATCTAGCATTCAAAACGGAAAAGCACGGCACGCAGATCCCCCTGTGGCAGAAAAACTAACCGCGTTTGGAGCTGATCCAGATACGCCCATGGTAGCCTGGGGCGGGCTTGTGAGTTTTCACAGTTTCGCTTTTGTTTCCCTTACAACTTTTGACATTACTTGACAAAATCCCCGCTTCATATTAAAAGCGTGTCGGAAGGATATCCTTGGCCCCGCAAAGGGGAGCAAGGGAGGTGGGCGAAAAGAGGCCAACGGGCCTGGGCGTGTCGTTCGCGGCGGACAACAGGAGCAGGGATTTTCTTTAATTTATGCGATGCAAAGGAGAACAGCCATGAACATGATCCAGACGCTGACAAACCGTCGGAGCATTTACGCGCTCAACAGGGACCTGCCGATCCCGGAATCGGAGGTCGAGGACCTGATCCGACAGGTGACCGAACTCGTCCCGGACGCCTTCAACATGAGGAGCGCCCGAGTCGCCGTGGCCCTCGGCAAGATGCAGGACGCGCTCTGGGAGGCGATCTACGACGCTTTCGGCGGCAAGGTCGAACGGGGAAAGATCGACGGATTCAAGGCCGCTGCGGGCACCATCCTATACTTCTACGACCAGGACGTCGTCAAGGCTCTGCAGGAACGGTTCCCAGCCTATGCCGAGAACTTCCCCACCTGGGCGAACCAGGCGAACGGCATGCTGCAGATATCCCTGTGGGCGGCCCTTCGGGAACGGAACGTGGGGGCCAACATTCAGCACTACAACCCCGTCATCGATTCCAGGGTCAGAGCGTTGTTCGGCCTTCCGACGTCGTGGGTCCTGTTGGCGCAGATGCCCTTTGGAGGGATCGCGGCTCAGCCGGAGGCCAAAGAGAAGGAGGACGTTTCCCTGCGCGTGAAGGTCTTCCGGTAGGGATTTCCCCGCCGAACGCGGAGCGGGCGGCAGCCGTTCATCCAGTCTGCCGCCCGCTTTTAACCCCATCCCTATTTGTCCGCAAAGGAGAAGGTGAGCTCTCCGTCCTTCAGGCCGACCTCGACCTTGGAGTGGTCCCGAATGCCTCCGGCGATGAGGGCCCGCGCCAGCTTCGTTTCCACGTTGTGCGTGATGTACCGCTTGAGCGGACGCGCGCCGTAGACGGAATCGTACCCCGCCTCCCCGATGAAGTTCACCGCCTCATCGCTGAAGTGCAGCGCGATCTGCCTGTCGGCCAGCCGTTCCTCCAGGTGTCCGAGGAGAAGCCGGACGATCTGACGGACTTCGTCGCGGGTCAGCGGCTTGAAGAAGACGATGTCGTCCACGCGGTTCAGGAACTCGGGACGGAACGCGCCGCGCAGCGCGTTCATCACTTCCTTCCTCGCGCTCTCCGAGATGTTGCCGTCCGCTGTGATGCCCTCCAGCAGGGCGCTCGACCCGATGTTGCTGGTCATGATGATCACGGTGTTCTTGAAGTCCACCACGCGGCCGTGGCTGTCCGTGATGCGCCCGTCGTCCAGGACCTGAAGCAGGATGTTGAACACGTCCGGATGGGCCTTCTCGATCTCGTCGAACAGGATGACGGAATAGGGACGCCGCCTCACGGCCTCCGTCAGCTGCCCGCCCTCGTCATACCCCACGTAGCCGGGAGGCGCCCCCACGAGGCGCGACACGGAGTGCTTTTCCATGTACTCGGACATGTCGATGCGGATGATGTTCTCCTCGCTGTCGAACAGCGCCTCCGCCAGGGTCTTGGCCAGCTCCGTCTTGCCGACGCCGGTGGGCCCCAGGAAGATGAAGGAGCCGATGGGCCGGCGCGGGTCCCGGATGCCGCTCCGCGCGCGCAGCACGGCGTCCGCCACCAGCTGAACGGCCTCGTCCTGTCCGACGACCCTCCTGTGGAGGACCTCGTCCAGCTTCAGGAGCTTCTCCCGCTCCCCCTCCAGGAGCTTCGTCACAGGGATACCCGTCCAGCGGCTGACGATATCCGCGATCTCGTCCTCCGTGACCTCCTCGCGCAGGAGGCTTCCGGGGGCGTTCTGCCCCTCCTTCTCCGCCTCGCGGGCCTTCAGCTCCTCCTCCAGCTTCTGCAGCTTGCCGTAGCGAAGCTCCGCCACCCGGTTGAGGTCGTACTGATGCTCGGCCCTCTCGATCTCGGCCTTCACCTCGTCGATCTGGCTGCGCAGCTGGCGGATGCCCACGATGCTCTTCTTCTCCGCCTCGTACTGGGCACGGAGGGCGTCCGCTTCGGTGCGGGCCTCCTGCAGCTCCTTCTGCAGCACCTTGAGGCGCTCCTGGGAGGCCGCGTCCTGCTCGCGCTTCAGGGCCGTTTCCTCGATTTCAAGCTGCATCACGCGCCGGCTGGCCGCGTCCAGCTCGGACGGCAAAGAGTCGATCTCCGTCCGGATCATGGCACAGGCCTCGTCCACCAGGTCGATGGCCTTGTCGGGCAAAAAGCGGTTCGTGATGTAGCGGTTCGAGAGGACCGCTGCCGCCACCAGCGCGTTGTCGCGGATGCGCACGCCGTGGTGGACCTGAAGCTTCTCGCGGATGCCGCGCAGGATGGAGATCGTGTCCTCCACGTCGGGCTGCTCCACGGTCACGGGCTGGAACCGCCGTGCCAGGGCCGCGTCCTTCTCGATGTACTTTCGGTACTCATCGACGGTCGTCGCCCCGATGCAGTGCAGCTCGCCCCGCGCCAGCATGGGCTTCAGCATGTTGCCCGCGTCCACGGCGCCCTCTGCCGCACCAGCCCCGACGATGGTGTGCAGCTCGTCGATGAACAGGACGATGCGCCCCTCGCTCTGCTTCACCTCGTTCAAGACGGCCTTCAGCCGCTCCTCAAACTCGCCGCGGAACTTGGCCCCGGCGACCAGCGACCCCATGTCCAGGGCAAAGACCGTCCGGTCCTTCAGTCCCTCCGGCACATCTCCGCGCACGATGCGCTGCGCCAGCCCCTCCACGATGGCCGTCTTACCAACTCCGGGGTCACCGATCAGCACGGGGTTGTTCTTCGTCTTGCGGCTCAGGATGCGGATGACGCGACTCACCTCCTCGTCACGCCCGATCACCGGGTCCAGCTTCCCCTCCCGCGCCGCAGCCACCAGGTCGCGCCCGTACTTGGCGAGGGCCTCGTAGGTGGCTTCGGGGTCCGCGCTCTGCACCCGCTGAGAGCCGCGGACCTCCGTCAACGCCTTCAAGAAGCGATCCTCCGTGATGCCCAGGCGATTCAGGACGCGCCCCAGATTGGTGTTCGTCCCCTCGTCCAACATCGCAAGGAACAGGTGCTCGACGGAAACGTACTCGTCTTTAAGCGCCTTCGCGCGCTCCTCTGCGGCGACAAGGAGCCTGTTGAGCCGCGGGGTCACGTAGACCTTTCCCGGCTCCGCCCCGCTGCCCGAAACGCGCGGCATACGGGCTACCTCGTCGGAAACGAGCTTCTCCAGCACCTTGGGGTCCACTTCCATGCGGCGAAGCATGCGTGGGATCAGCCCCTCCGCGTCCTGCAAGAGCGCCAGCATAAGGTGCTCCACGTCCACCTGCTGGTGGCTTCGGGCCGCCGCAATGTCCTGCGCGGCCGCCAAGGCAGACTGGCTCTTCGTCGTCAATTTATTGAAGTCCATACCTATAACCTCCCCATGAAGGATATATTCTTAACTTTATCGTCCTGGTTAAGGGGCTCGCAGGCCCCTTAATTCCTGACCAATAATGACCAATATTATAGAGAAAGGCTCTAGGGCCGCAATCGGTTGTTTTTCGTAATCGGAGCTCCGAGCTGACGGCCGGGCGGCCGATACAGGGAGCACACGCCCACGGCAAGCTGCAAGGAAGGGGACCGGCCAGCGACCGGTCCCCTTTCCTTAACCCTTCCAGCTACGAAAGCGCGTGATCTCCCTTTGAAAGACGAGGGTGATCGTGTCCGTCGGCCCATTTCGGTTCTTGGCCAGGGTCAGCTGAGCCTCGCTGTCAACCCCCGGCTGGGTTTCCTCGTAGTAGTCCCTTCGATAGAGGAACATCACCGTGTCCGCGTCCTGCTCGATGGCCCCCGAATCCCGGAGGTCCGAGAGCATCGGCTTCTTGTCGGGACGTTTCTCCGTTTCGCGCGACAGCTGGGAGAGGGCGATGACGGGGCAGGCCAACTCGCGTGCGACCCCTTTCAACATGCGGGATATCTCGGAAACCTCCTGTTGGCGGTTGTCCGTCTGACGACCGCCAAAGCTCATCAGCTGCAGGTAATCCACGATCACGAGCCCCAAGGA
>NZ_CALHIQ010000146.1 GCF_938030725.1 uncultured Fretibacterium sp.
GCCCTCAGCCCTGCCCTCAGCCCTGCCCTCAGCCCTGCCCTCAGCCCTGCCCTCAGCCTTGCCTAAATCTCTGCCCCTGCTCTCGCCCTCGGTCATGGCCTCCTGCACCGCGAACCTCATGTTGCTGCGGTAGTCCGTTTCGGCACGCTCTCGCAGCCTGTAGAGCGCAAGGTTCCCTCGCTTGCGGAAAAACGTCCGGACCCCATCATCGAGCCGCTCGATCCCCCGGTCGCATTCCACCAATCGCTCCATTTCAGCGTTCCCTCCTATCCGGCCAAGGTATTTCATCACGCGGCTCAGGCCCACGTCCTCGACGCGGTCCGCCGCCGCCAGGCGTTTCAGCTTCGGCATCTCGATAAAATGAAACTCCATGCCGTCGCAGTAGCTCCGCTGTTCCTTCACGTCCAGAAGCCGGTGCAACGACCGCCAGTCTTCCGCGCGATCCGGAAAAAGGCAGAAGTTCAGGATCGACACGAAGATGATCGGTCTCAGCTTGTCGTAGCTGTCGGAAACGGACAACTGGTCCGAGTAGCTGCACGACGCGTAATAAAGAGCTCGTTCGAAGAAGTACCCCTCTCTCCCTAACTGAACCTCCACGTGGCACATCCGGCCGTCCTCCGCGCGGGCCAGGACGTCCACGCAGGAGCCCCGGCCCTCGTCCCGACGGGGATCGTTCTCCCGATCCAGGTACTGCAGGGAAACGATGCCCCGTCCTGGGGCCAGGACGTCGTTCAGGAGGCGCAGAAGGTTCTCCTCGTTCCCTTTCGTGGCGAAGAGGTACTTGAAGACCACGTCGTTCAGGAGGTTTGCGGAACGAACGCAGTGCTCCAGTTCCTCTGGTGACAGCTCGGTCGACAAGCCCTCGCGTTCGCAGGTCATGGCATTCACCTTCTCTACAGGGCGGTTGAGGCGCGGTAAGGCGCGGCCTTCGCTCTATTATAGCCGATTTCGGCCCGACGAACACAAGAGGTCCCCCTCGCGCGAGGGGGACCTCTTGTGGCGTGGGCCGTTGGCTCTAGGCCGAAACGATCTCCTTGATCTTCATGAGGCGGCTGAGCGTGGAGCGCTCCTGCTCGTCCAGCTTCATGCTGATGTAGCGAATCGTTTCCTTGTAGTTGGGGATCATGACGTACTCCAGGGCGTTGACCCGCCGTCGGGTGCGTTCGATCTCGCCGGCCATCATGCGGATGGCCTTTTCCTCCGCCGCCATCTCCAGGAGCCGGAGGATCAATTTGCTGAACTGTTCAAGCGCGGTGTCCAGCAGCACGGGGACGGAGACGAAGCCGTAGTTCACGGGGTTGCCCTCCTGCTCGACGTCGTACTCCGGGACCATGACGCTCATGACGTTGCGCCACTTCACGGACAGCGAACAGCTCGCGCCGGGGAACATGAGCGCCTGCTCCAGCACTTCGGGGGTCGTCTGCGCACGGGAGAGCACGAAGGTGCCGTAGCACTCCGCCAGCTCCTTCTCGACCTTTTCCCGCAGCTCCTTGCCCGCGCGCGCCTTCTCCAGGAACGCCTTGATCAGGGCGTCCTGCTTGTCCTTCAGGAGCTTGTGGCCCCTGACGGCTGTCGTCAGTCGCTTCTTGAGCTTGGAGAGCTCCATGCGGTTGGGGTTCACGTTGATGCGTGCCATCGCTCACCGCCCCCTCAGGCCTTCGCGCCCTGTGCCGCCTTCTTCTCGAGCAGAGGCTTCAAGTACTTGTCGATGTAGGCGTCGCGGACGCGCTTCAACTCCTTGGTCGGGACCATGGTGAGCAGGTTCCAGCCCAGGTCGAGGGTTTCCTGGATCGTGCGGTTCTCGTACTCGCCCTGGCGGATGTACGTGTCCTCAAAGACGTCGGAGAACTTGGCGAAGGCCTTGTCCTCGTCGGAGAGCGCGCCCTCGCCCAGGATGACCGCCAGCTCCTTCGCGTCCTTGCCGCGGGAGTAGGCGGCGAACAACTGGTTCATCAGGTCCGCGTGGTCCTCCCGGGTCTTGTCCTTGCCGATGCCCTTATCCTTCAGTCGGGACAGGGAGGGCATGACGTCCACCGGCGGGTAGATGCCCTGACGGTGCAGGCTGCGGCTCAGGATGATCTGGCCCTCCGTGATGTAGCCCGTGAGGTCGGGGATGGGGTGCGTCTTGTCGTCCTCCGGCATGGTGAGGATCGGGATCTGGGTGATGGAGCCCACCTTGCCCTTCAGACGGCCGGCGCGCTCGTACATCGTCGCGAGGTCCGTGTAGAGGTAGCCGGGGTAGCCGCGGCGGCCGGGGACCTCCTTGCGCGCCGCGGAGATCTCGCGCAGGGCCTCGCAGTAGTTCGTGAGGTCCGTCAGGATGACCACGACGTGCATGCCGCACTCGAACGCCAGGTACTCCGCGGCGGTCAGGGCGATGCGCGGCGTGCTGATGCGCTCGATCGCGGGGTCGTCCGCCAGGTTGATGTAGAGCACCGTGCGCTCCAGCGCGCCCGTCTTGCGGAAGTCCTCCATGAAGAAGGAGGCCTCCTCGAAGGTGATGCCCATGGCCGCGAACACGACGGCGAAGTCCTCGTGTCCGCTGATGACGGTGGCCTGGCGCGCGATCTGCGCCGCCATGCGGTTGTGGGGGAGGCCTGACGCCGAGAAGATGGGCAGCTTCTGGCCGCGGACCATGGGGTTCAGCCCGTCGATCGTCGAGATGCCCGTCTGGATGAACTCCGAGGGGAAGTCGCGGGAGTAGGGGTTCATGGGCATCCCGTTGATGTCCAGGGTCTGCTCTGCGATCAGGGGGGCGCCGCCGTCGATGGGCTCGCCGCGGCCGTTGAAGACGCGGCCCAACATGCCGCGGGACACGGGCAGGGTCTGCACCTTGCCCAGGAAACGAACCTTCGTTTCGTTCGTGTCGATGCCGGAGGTGCCCTCGAAAACCTGCACCAGCGCGCGGTCGGACTCGATCTCAAGGACGCGGCCGCGCCGCCTCTCGCCGCTTGCCAGCTCGATCTCCGCCAGCTCGTCGTAACGGACGTCCTGGGTGCTCTCCACCATCATCAGGGGGCCGGAGATGTTGGATATGGTCCTGTACTCCTTAGGCAACATTGCCTTCACCTCCCACAGGGACGATTCCGTTGATCTGTTGTTTCATCGTGTCCTCCAGCTTGTCGATCTGCGAGATCTGCGACTCCTCGAGGTAGCGCATACGGGCGATCTGTTCGCGCACCGGGAGGTTGAACAGCTCGTTCATGGGCGCGCCCCTGTGCAGGGCGTCGAGCCCCAGGTGATGGAAGCGGACGATCATCCTCAGCATCTTGAACTGCTTCTCCATCGAGGCGTAGGTGTCGATCTCGTGGAAGGCGTTCTGGTGCAGGAAGTCCTCGCGAAGGGACTTCGCCGTTTCCATGACCATGCGCTCATCGCGGGAAAGCGCGTCGATACCCACCAGGCGCACGATCTCGTTTAACTGGGCCTCCTTCTCCAGAAGGCTCATGGCCTCCACCCGAAGGCCGCTCCACTCGTCGTCGAACTTCTCGTTCCAGTACACGTCCAGCCGGTCCGTGTAGAGCGAGTAGCTGTTCAGCCAGTTGATGGCGGGGAAGTGGCGCTGGTAGGCCAGGTTGGCGTCAAGTCCCCAGAACACCTTTGTGACGCGCAGCGTGTTCTGGGTGACCGGTTCGGAGAGGTCACCGCCGGGAGGCGAAACGGCCCCGATGACGGTGATGGAGCCCTCGCGGCCCTCCTTGCCCAGGACGACGCAGCGCCCCGCGCGCTCGTAGAAGGAGGCGAGACGGGTGCCCAGGTAGGCGGGGTATCCTTCCTCGCCGGGCATCTCCTCGAGGCGTCCCGACATCTCGCGCAGGGCCTCCGCCCAGCGGCTGGTGGAGTCCGCCATGAGGGCCACGGAGTAGCCCATGTCGCGGTAGTACTCCGCGATGGTGATGGCCGTGTAGACGGAGGCCTCACGGGCGGCCACGGGCATGTTGGAGGTGTTGGCGATGAGCGTCGTGCGCTTCATCAGGGGCTGCCCCGTCTGGGGGTCGTCCAGCTCCGGGAACTCGAGGAGCACGTCCGTCATCTCGTTGCCGCGCTCGCCGCAGCCGACGTAGACCACGATCTGCGCCTGAGCCCACTTGGCGAACTGGTGCTGGATCACCGTCTTCCCTGAGCCGAAGGGGCCGGGGACGCAGGCGGTCCCGCCGAGGGCCACCGGGAAGAACGTGTCCACGACGCGCTGTCCCGTCGTCATGGGGACGTTGGGGGCGAGGCGCCTCGACACGGGCCGCGGCTTGCGCACGGGCCAGCGCTGGAGCATGGTGACCTCGTGCTTCACGCCGTCGTCATCGAGCACGGCCACCACGTCGAGCACGGTGTGGTCCCCGCCGTTCACGCTCTTTACGGTCCCCTTCATGCCCACGGGCACCAGGATGCGATGCTCCACCACGACGGTCTCCTGCACGACGCCAAGGACGTCGCCCGCCTCGACCGTGTCGCCCACCTTCACGCGGGGCTCAAACTTCCACTTCTTCGCGTGATCGATGGCGGGCACGCTGATCCCGCGGGAGATGTAGGGGCTCTTTGCCGCCTTCTCGATCAGCTCCAGCGGGCGCTGGATCCCATCGTAGAACTGCTCGATGATCCCAGGCCCCAACTCGACGCTCAGGGGCTCGCCAAGACAGACGACGGGCTCTCCCGGCTTCAGGCCGGACGTCTCCTCGTAGACCTGGATGGACGCCTTGTCCCCATCCATGTCCATGATCTCTCCGACCAGGCCCGCCGTGCCGACGTGGACCACGTCGGACATGCTGGCGCCCAGCATTCCCCTGGCGACTACCAGGGGGCCGGAGATACGCTCTATCGTTCCCTTAACTGCATTTTCGTTAGGCACTCTTATCGCCTCCGCCTGTACTTTTTCATGTGAGACTACCTCTCAGCAAAGATGTCCATTCCGACGGCCTTCTCGACGCTGCTGCGGATGGATTCAAGCCCCGCCCCGCTCGTCCCGGAGGGGCCGGGGATGGGCAGGACGCTCGTGGGGTAGCGGTCGTTGACCTCCTGGACCTTCCCGCCGAAGTCGACGAAGAGGTCCTCCTGGATGAAGACGACCGCGTAGCTCTCGCGGGCCAGCTTCTCCAGAAGCTCCTCGAAGGAGTCGCGCTTCTCCCCCTCCAGCACCACGGTCTTGACGCCCACGGCCTGGAACGGCAGGACCATCTCGTAGCTGCCGATGGCCGCCATCGGCAGGGAACGGTTATCGGGCATGGCTCAGCAACCTCCTTGAGAACTCGCGGCTCAGTCCGCCCGCCACGCACACCAGCGCGATGCGCAGGTTGCGGGCCTCGGCCTCCTTCGTCAGGAGGTAGAGGAGGACGTTGGCCGGCGCGTTCGTGGAGTACCGCACCCTCTCAAGGACGCGGATGAGGTACTCGTCCAGGGCCTTCGAGACGTCCGACAGGGCGGTCTGCACGTCGGAACCCTCCTGAAGCACGTCCAAAACGGCCCCGATATCCGTGTAGGAGAGGATCTTTCCCCACGTTTCCTGCGGCTCTCCCAGGAGGCGCGCAACGTCCGCCGCCCGGATAAAGCCCCCGTCGTGAAAGAAGGGGAGCCCCTTTGCCGTGTCGTAGCGCATACGGGCAAGCCGGATGGCGCTCTTGAGGTTCTCGGCGTCGATTCGGTGTCGCACCCACCGAACGACGTCCGGCATCCCAAGCTCTTCGGCGATGCGGAGCATCGCCGCGAACAGGTGGTGGTCCAGCAGGAGCTCCACCGCCTGGGGGTTCTTCGTCTGATCCCACAGCGTCCAGCAGTGGGGCACGACGTCGGCCAGCCCGTAGGGGAGACGTCCGTACTCCTCCGTCTCGATGGCCTCAACCAGCTCTTCGGAGGGGAAGGCGCCAAGGGGGGAGAGCAGGTCGTGCCTGCGCCCTTCGGCGTCGCCTCCGCGGACCCTGAAAAGGCTCTTGAGGGCGACCTTCACGTTGTGGTAGTCGTAGGGCATCCGGAACAGGGTCAGAAGCCCCTCGTCCGGCACGAACTGCCCCAGCTCTCGGCACGTCGCCAGGAGCTCCTCGTCGATGGCCTTGTCGAAGTCCTCGCCCCCCGTCTGCGTCAGCCACTGGGCGTAAGACGTCTCGCTCAGCGCCTTCAGGGCGTCTTCGAGGGTGGAGCTGTCGATGAGCCTCGAGAAGAAGGCTGCGTCAAGGAGGTGCGTCTCCATCCCCCTGAGCCTGGCCACGGTGTACACGTAACTCATAGCCGACCCCTCCCCTTAGGAGAACAGCTTCTTGACAACTTCGGATTCGATCTCTGGGCGAACGTCCTCAAGCAGCATCTCCCACGAGCAGTTGGTGTCGATCTTCTCATCCCTCAGCACGAAACCACCCGATATGGGCAGGCGCTCCTGCGACAGCGTCAGGGACGTCCCGTGTTCGGCGTTGTAGCCGTCGAGCCACCCCTGGTTCAGGTGCTTCTCGTCCTTCCCTACGACGACGGCCTCGTGCCCGGAGGACACCGCCTCCTTGAGCAGCCTGGAGGCGAACTTGAGGCAGGCGTCCGCGGGGAGGTCGGCGAGCTTGCGCAGGGAGGCCGCAAAGGCGTCGTCCACGAGGCGGCGGCGGACGCCCAGGTCAACCTTGTTGGCGTCGATCCCGGCCACGATCTCGCGGCGCCTCAGGACCTCCGGCTCCTCTTTTGCGAAGCGGGAGGCGTAGGTGTCCTTAACGCTCTTGACCTCTGCGTTCAGCTCCTGATTGATCTGACGGACCTTCGCGTCGGCTTCGGACTCGATGGCCTGAATCTCGGCCTGCGACTCCGCGCTGATCTTCGCTTTGATATCGGCAAGTGACATGTGGAGTCACCTGCCCTACTGAACCTGAACTCCCATAAGCATCAGAATGCTCGTGAGGAGGGCCAGAACCGCGTAGGTCTCCACCATCGCCGGGAGGATGATCGCCTTGCCCATGGCCTCAGGCTTCTTCGAGATCATCTGAATGGAGGCCGCGGAGGTCTTCCCCTGATAGATGGCGGAAATCCAGCCGACGATGGCGATGGGCATGCAGGAGGCGAAGATCTGAAGCCCCTGGTTCCAGTTCAGCGCCACGGCGCCTGCGCCGCCCAGGAGCCCGAGCTTGTTGAGGACGAAGAAGGTGATCAAAAGGCCGTAGATGCCCTGCGTGCCGGGAAGGGCCTGAAGGATGAGGCAGCTTCCGAATTTGTTGGGGTCCTCCGTCATGACGCCCGCAGCGCTCTCACCGGCGATGCCGATGCCGATGGCCGAGCCGATGCCGGACAGTGCCGCGGCCAGCGCGGCGCCAAACAGAGCCAGAGACAGTCCCAAAAGATCCATAATACCAAGCACTCCCTTCGAATTTTCGGCACGGCGTTCGAGGCCCTGCCGTCGTTTTTATAAAGCGTGTTCTGCGGGAAAATTCCCGCGATCCGGCGCGTTAATCGGCGATCTCCACGTAC
Source organism: uncultured Fretibacterium sp. (assembly GCF_938030725.1). Classification (GTDB taxonomy): domain Bacteria; phylum Synergistota; class Synergistia; order Synergistales; family Aminobacteriaceae; genus Fretibacterium. Next base: position 7,426 of record NZ_CALHIQ010000146.1, read on the forward strand.
TCCTCCGTGTTGACGAGGGGGGTGAAGGGCTCGCCTCCGCCCGTGTAGAACTTGCCGAAGAACTCGACGTACTGCAGACGCAGGGGGTGTACGAAGGCCCCCAGGATGTTGATGAGGATGCTGAAGATGTGTCCGCCGACGATGACGACGACGGCGATGAGCCACCCGATGTAGGGGATCTCCGCCGCCATGCCGCCCAGCAGGTTGATGATCATGCCGATGACCGCCGAGCCGAACCCCAGCGCCAGAAGGCGGCTGTAGCTCAGGATGTCGCCCAGGTAGGACGTGGAGCCGTAGAGGGCCAAAAATCCTGAGATGACCTTGCCGAAGATGTTCGTCTTCTCGCGGCCCGCGTACCAGAAGACGATGACCGCCCCCGTGATCGCCATGATCTTGCCCAGCAGGGCAAAGTGTGGCGGCAGGATGCCGCCCATCCCCGTGCCGAGGAAAGAGAGCCCTACGATCAGGAGGAACCAGGAGATGTCCGCTCCGATGGCGTCGACGAGGTTCCCCTGTCGGAAGTTGTCGTAGGCTGCGATCAGGAGGCCGAACATCAGGTGGACGACGCCCAGCAGGAGGGAGATGCCCAGCACCTGCATCGGGTTGGTCATCGGATCGACCAGCATCAGCGCGTTCTTCAGGGGGACCAGGAAGGGGAGGAAGGAGTCGATGAAGTTGCCGAAGAAGCTCCCGCTGACGACGCCGTAGGCGAAGGTCGAAACGGCGCTGAAGGCGAAGAGCGTGATGAAGTCCTTCACGCCCATGGGGATGCGTCGGTACTTCTTAAACGCCCACCAGATGGTTCCCAGCATGACGATGGCGTACCCTGCGTCCCCCAGGCACATGCCGAAGAAGAGGAAGAAGAAGGGCGCCAGAAGGGGTGTGGGGTCGATGCCCCGGTACTTCGGGGGCGAGTAGAGCTCCGTCAGAATGTTGAACGGACGGATGAGACTGCCGTTCTCCAGGAGCGTCGGCGGCTCCTCGTCCTCCGCCGGGTCGCTCAGGGTCAGGGCCACGTTGGGGCTGATGGCCTCGACCTTCTTCTGGACCCGTGCCGCGTCCTTCGCAGGCACCCAGAAGCGCGTGTGCATGGTGCGCTCCGTTTCGTCGCTCCTGCCCAGGGCTTGATACCGCTGCGTGAGGCTGTTCCAGTAGTCCGAGAGCTTCTGCACCGCGGGCATCCACCTCTCGGCCTCCTGCTTGAGGTCGCTCAGCAGGGCGGCCTCCCGTTTTTCGAGGTCGAGGAGGGCGGCGTCCGCCTTCACGGCCTCCTCCTGGACCGTCCCCCTGAAGGAAGCGGGGACCTCGATGGCGGACAGGCCGTTCTTCGTGCAGGCGTCCAAAACTGCCGCGCCCTTGTCGCGCGAGTAGTAGAGGAGGACCCGCACCTCGGCCGCCTTTGCGTCGTGGGGCTCCAGGATGAGCTCCGTGTCCTTGGAAAAGGCCTCGAGGGCTCCCTGCAGGGCCTTGAGTTGTTCCGTCTTAACCGTGCCTAGGAGGCCGGCCAGGCGCTGCGTTCCTTCCGTGATGGAGGAGAGCGGGTAGGGGAGGAACTCCAGTCCCGCCAGAAGCGCCTTGTTCGCCCTCAGCTGAGAGAGCTTGAGCCGCGCCTCCGCGATCTCGTGCTCCAGGTCGCGGACGCGCGACGCGACGGCGCCGAGGTCCGTCTCACCGGCGAGCTTTGAAAGGTCCGACATGGAGATGAGCGCGCGCTCGCCCAGCGTCCTGTCCAGGGAGGATACGGGGTCGTCGTAGTAGGGGGTCAGCGTGCGCATGAGGTAGCGCACGTCCGACAGGCGTCCCTCGCTCTCGGTCAGCCTGGCCTCGACGTCGGCCGGACGCAGGGCCTCCTCGGACGAGCCGATGATCTGGCAGACGCCGGTTTCCTGCAGGGCCTCAGCGATCTCCTCATGAACGGATTTGTGATAATACAGCTCCGCTTTTTTGAGTTTAGCCACGCCCATATCTACCCATCACCTCTTCCGTTATCCAGGAGGCCGCACCGGCGACCTTGTCCTTGTGCTTCGCGTAGAAGTCCTTGGCGTCGGCCTCGCGCTTGGACAGGATATCCTTTGCCTTGATCTCCGCCGCCTCTTCCGCCCTGTGCAGCTTCTCGCGGAACTGACGCGCCGCCGACTGGCGGGTTTCCTTCAACGTGCTCTCCGCGTCCGTTCGGGCCTGGTTCAGCCTGCGGGCGGCTGCCGACTTGGCGTCCTGGACGCCTGCGGCCGCCCTCTCCTCTGCCGCCTTGATCTCCGCTATGGTTGGATTGTCTGCCATCGTTCTTCACCTCCTCTCGCAACGCAAAAGGGAAACGAAAATAACGGGGTGGTGCGTCCGAAGCCCTCAAGGGAGAAATGAGTTCACCATTTTTGCAAGGGTCGGGCTTCCTGTGCCCCAAGTCCGCCTCTGCGCCGCAGCGCGCTCGAGAAACGGCTGAAAGCACACCTTTCCATTATATTATTTTCGTTCCTGAAAGTAAAACAAAACGGCGCACGCGCCACACTATACAAAAAAAGGGTTGCCGCTGAGGGCCCCCCTCTTCTTGATTCAAACGAACGGCCGACGGGCCTACGCCTCCGACCTGCTCAGACCTTTGATGGCGCGAGCCATCAGCTCCTTGCGGCGGGACGCCGTGTTGCGGTGCATCACGCCCTTCACCACGGCCTTGTCGAGCACGCTCTGGGCCAGGTTGAAATTCCTGGCTGCGGCCTCGCCGTCCCCGGCCTCCACGGATTCCAGGAGCTTCTTGACGGCGGTCTTGCACCGCGTCGTCCAGTAGCGGTTGTAGAGACGATTGCGCTCCTCGATGCGGACGCGCCTCTTTGCCGATTGCTTGTTTGGCATGGACCTTCACCCCCCTCCGGTTCAGACGCCCGTTCGAGCTTGTGCCCGAAAGCCCTGCCCCTTAAAATACAACGCAATGCATTGTAACATTCTGTATAATAGGTGTGCAAGCCTTGACGGCGCTTTCATTTAAAATAATCCGCCGCCGTCGGAGAGAGCGCTTTGAACGCACCCCTGAACGGGGCGCCGCGAGTCCTCCAAAAAGTCGTCGGCATTGAGGTGAATTATACCACGGAACTTTCTCTGAAGGACTTTTATTCCCCGTCGGGAAAGATGTCGCGCCTTCCCAGCTACGAGTTTCGTCCTCAGCAGCTGGAGGCCGCCCTGGCCGTTCAGGGGTTCCTGAGGGATGCCGACGCCGCCGTCCTCGCCCTGGAGGCCCCTACGGGGGTGGGGAAGACCTTTGCCGTGCTGGTCCCCGCCCTCATGGAGGCCCGGCGGCAGGGGGCCAGAATCCTCTTCCTGACGGCCAGCATCGCGCTTCAGGAGCAGGTGATCGGGAAGGACCTGCCGCGCCTGGCGGAGCTCCTGGACTCCGACCTCCGCTTCGGGCTCCTGAAGGGACGGGCCAACTACGCCTGCCTCCGCAGGGCCGGCAGCCTTTCGGGCCCCTCGCTCTTCGACGCGGGACCTGATGAACCAAAGGAGATCAAGCGGTGGCTTCAAGAGACGGAGACGGGGGATCTGGCCGAGCTGGGGCTCTCCCCCTCAAACCCCCTGACGGCGGACCTGTCGGCGGGGGCTCGGCAGTGCGTGGGCCCGGCCTGTCCCTATCGGGACCGCTGCTTCGTGGTGCGGGCCTACCGCAGGGCCCAGGACTGGGACGTCGCCGTAGCCAACTACAACCTGTTCTTCTCTCACATCCTTGAGGGGGGCGGGGCCTTCCCCCTGCGGTACGACTGGCTGCTCTGCGACGAAGCCCACCGCATCCCCGACGCCGTGAGGTCCTCGTCGGCCGTCCGCGTTGGGGCGGAGAGCGGCCCCGGCCTCTTCGGCCCGCGCGTCCTTCAGGGGTTCGCGCCCCTGCTCCGCGCTCAGTTCGTGCCGGTCGAGGAGCTGCAGACCCACGCCTCCCGCGCCCGTGAGGAGCTGCGGAAGCTCTTCACGACCCTGCCCCTCCTCCTGCCCCGCGGGGGAGAGCTCTCGGCTCCGAACGAGGAGCTGCTCCATCAGGGGCAGGCGGTGGCCGAGGAGGCGGACCTCCTGTTGCGCCCCCTGCAGGCCTTCGAGGAGCGCTTCATGGCCGGGAGCTTCTCCGACAAGGGGGAGGCGGCGCGCGGCGCGGAGCTGATGCGCTGGATCGACGACGTGCGCGAGTTCAAGCGCAACCTGATCTGGTGCCTGTCGGCGGCCCGTTTCCCCAGCTGGGCCTACTGGGCGGAGTCCGGCGCGTTGACCAGCAAGCCCGTGGCGGCTTCGGAGATCGTCCAGGAGGTCCTGCAGAAGGAGGCGCCGGAGAAGCTCGTCCTGACGTCGGCCACGCTGACCCAAAAGGGGAGCTTCGACTTCTGGAGCCGGGAGACGGGCATCGTCCCGGATCGCAGCCTCGTGGTGGACTCCCCCTTCGACTTCTCGCGCCAGATGGAGGTCCTCGTCCTGGACGTTGGACTGCACGTCGGGGAGCCGGGGTACGACGAGCGCATGTGTCGGATCATGGAGCGGCTATGCGACAAAAACGGCGGGCGCACGCTGGTGCTGCTCTCGTCCCTGAGGCTGCTGAACGCCTTCGCGGACCGGATGAGGACGGGGGATCGCGGCTACTCGGTGCTGGTTCAAGGCGATATGCCCCAGCGACAGCTCCTCAAAAAATTCACGGAGGACGAGACCTCCACCCTCATCGGAAGCATCTCCTTTCGCGAGGGGGTGGACGTTCCGGGGGAGGGGCTGACTCAGGTGATCATCGACCGCATCCCGTTCCCCCATCCCAACGACCCCATGGTTCGGGCGCGCAACGAACTGGAGGGCGGCAAGGGGTTCGTCCGCGTTACGCTCCCCACGGCCCGAATCCTCCTTCGGCAGGCGGCGGGAAGGCTGATCCGCAGCTCCTCGGACCACGGGCGCGTGGTCCTGCTGGACGTCCGGGCCGTGGAGCGGAAGGACTGGAGGATCCTCTCCGCCTTCCCGCCCTGCCGCCTCCGGAAGCTCTCCGTGGAGGGGGTTTGACCTTGAGGACGACGAGCGCCTTTAAAAGGAAGCTTTTACGGGCCGCGGGGCGCGTGCGCCGCGGGGAGACCCTGGTGGAGGTCCTGATGGCCTCCTTCATCCTGGCCCTGATCCTGCCCTCCGTCTTCGGGACGCTGGCTGGCAGCCTCCGCGCCCAGGCGGAGTTGCAGCGCCTGGACGCCTGCCAGTACGGCGCGCAGTGGTGGTTCAGCCGCGTGGACCGCCCTGCGTCGAAGAGGGCTCTAGCGGCCATGCCTCGAACGACGCCCGACGGCGCGCTCTCCTTCAGTTGGGACTGCAGCGCCGGTAGCCGCGGCGCCCTTCGCGTCACCCTGACGGTCCGGGCGCGGGGAGCGAGTGCGCCCCTCGTCCAGACGAGGACGTTCTAGTGGGCATCCGACGTTGCTGCCGCCTTTCGACCTCGCGAGCCTTCACCCTGGCGGAGCTCCTGGTGGGGTTCATGATCGCGGCGTGCCTGGGGGCGATTCTGACGGCGGGGTACCGCTGGGTCGTCCTGTCCTCCAGCCGTACCTCACGGCAGCTCCTGGCCCGCGACCGCGCCCTGAGGGTCGTCGCCTTCATCGAGCCGAGGGCCCTGCACGTCGGCCTGGGACTCTCGGCCTGCAGCGGCAGCGGGGCGCTTCAGAGGGCTCTGGGGCGCGGCGTCTCGGACGCTCCGCAGATAGCGGGCTGGCCCGACTCCTTCCGTGGGGTCCGCGTCTACCGGGAAGGGCCGATTGGCCTCGTCCCGGCGGCGGAGAAGGACGGAGTCTTCGCCGGAACGGCGTTCTGCCTCCTCTACGCCCTGCCGTCGGGGATGATCCTGAGGGCGGAGGATGGGAGCGCAGACCTCAAGCCGGGGCAGAGGGCGCGCTTCACCGTCATCTCAGCCGCTTCTGGGGCGCCCTTTCGCAGCGGGCGCTTTCAGGACCTGCGGAGCTGGGGAGTTCTCCCCCTGACGGGGCTTCCCGTCCACGTGGCCTCCCTGTCCGGACGGCAGGCCACGCTCCGGCCTGCCCCTTCCGCCCCTCTCCCCCTCGAAGCGCCCTCCGTGGCCGAGCTCTACCTCCTGCGGTGCGAGCGCTTTTGCGTGCGGAACGAGACGCTTTGCTTTCAGGGGATGGAGGCGGACTGGTATCCGCCGAACTTCTACCCGCGGGAGGCGGGGATTCTGGCCCTATGGGCAGAATGGAGGCCGGGGTTGAGGTGTCTGGACCTCTGGGTGCTGGCGTCAGGAGGCTCTTCAGCTTTCGGCGGAGGAGGGCGTCCCGTGGCGTGGCCGGAGGACGCCCCTTGGAAAGCAGAATTCGGACGCCACGAACTCTGCGTGGCCCGTGCGTCCTGGAGGATCGAGAACCTATGAGAAGGAGACCGGGAGCGGCGCTTTGGGCTGTGATGTTGTTCTGTTTCACCGCCGCGTTGGTGGGGACGGAAACCTTTCTGCTCCTCGAGTGGGCCCACGCCTCGTCCGCGTCGAGCCGATGGCGCTTTGCGGGCAGGGTGCAGCTTGCCTCGATGGCGGAGGTGGGGCGCCATTGGCTGAAGAAGGAGTTGAAGGCGGGTAGGCTCCCCAGCCCGCGAGGAACGCCCCCGATCGACTTCTCGGGGCTCCGGCTGTTTCGGGAGGTGGGAGAGGATGGTACGGTGGTGAGCGTCTACGATCTGGACTACAGTGTCGAGGGCGTCCCGTTGGCGCGGTGGCAAGAGGAGCGTAGCGCGGAGAGTTTCTTTCCGCCGTGCCGAGGCGCCTTTCTCATCCGGGTCGTCAAGCCGGCGAACTCGGGGCCGGCCATGATGCTGGAGGTTGCGGTGGCTGCCCGGGAGGTGACACTCCCGGGCGGAGGGCGGACCTTCGTGCTCGACCCTGCCCCGCTGCTGTGGCAGGAGGTGTGGCTTTGAGTTGCCATGTCACTTTTTTATCATTTTCTTTGATATTCTGCGATAAATTTTGTTCCATTGTTGCTGTCTTTAATGTAAAATACTGAGGACTAAGTATAAGTCGGTAGTCACTCTGTCGGATGGAGGCGAACTGGACAGGGCGCTTTTCCCCCTGAATACAGTGGGGTAAAGTGATTTTGCGTTGCCTCGTGATGGGGTGAATCTTTGCGAACTTGCCGGAAGGAGGCAGGAGGTTGCTTTCTGGAAACAAGAAAGGCGTGTACGCGGGCCTGGCCCTTCACGAGGACTCCCTTCGCTACATTGAGTTGGAGCGTGATGGGCAGGGCTTCAAGGTTCGCCGGCAGGAGGTCTTTCCTCTGCCTGCGGGATGCATCTCGCGGGAGTCGATACAGCAGTTCAACCTGCTGGAGAAGGCGTTTGACGACTTCAAGGGGCAGGTGGGAAAGTTTTCCTGTCCGGTGGCGCTGGGGATTCCGGGACGGGATGTGATCCTGAGGCTGATCGACTATCCCAAGATGCCGGTGGCGGACATTCGGGACGCCCTGTCCCTTGAGTTCGAGGGCTACTTCCCCTATGCGTGGAACGAGGCCGCGGCGGACATCGTGGAGGTGGACGTGCCCGTGGGCGTGGAGCAGAAGACGACGGTCCTGGTGGCTACGGCACGCCGGACCTACGTGAGTGACCTCCTGAGGCTGACGGAGCGCGCGGATATTCCCGTAGGGGCGGTGGAGCCGATGAACGTGGCCTTCTTCAGGGCATCGGTGGGGCGGACCGCCCGAAACGACGCCTACTTCGTCCTGGGCATCGAGCCCGAGGTGACCAACATCATCTTGGGCTATCGGGATAACGGCATCCTCTACCGATCCACCCTGGCGGACCTCCGCAACCCCATGAGCCGCAGCGCGGACGAGGCGCTGATGCCCATTGCGCAGGACGTCCAGAATACGATCCTTTTTGCCCGCAATCAGTATCGGGACCTCGCGATCCGCCACCTGATCCTGGGGGGCAGCCTGGGAGAGAATCCGAGGCTCAAGGCGCTTTTGGAGAGTGGGGCGTCGCTAAACGTCGTCGTTTCCGACGTTTGGTCTGCCTGGCAGATTCGTTCAGACCTTGGCAGCGTCCCCGGTTTTGACGTGGCCATTGGCCTGGCTTTGAGGGATGCGATATGAGAGTACAATTTGACCTCTGTCCTCCGGAGTACCTGGCGAGGAGGAGAAAGCGCCATTCGTTCAACGCCACGCGTATCCTGGCCATCCTTCTGCTCCTGGCCTTCCTGGCGACGGGCATCGGCTACATCGTGATGGCCTTCTTGGAAACTCGGGCTTTGGCCTCGGATATCGAGATGGGGGAAGAGGCGGTCGCCAAGCTTGAGGCCGACCAGAACGAGCTGACGGCGGAGATCGCTCGCCTGAAGAACAGGGAGCAGCAGTACGCAAAGACCCTGGAGATCATGCGGAATGAACCCCCCACGATCGAGGCATTGAGCGCCATTGAAACCAACATGGACCAGGGGATGGGAATGATATCCATTCATTTCGTTCCTGGGAAGGTCGAGGGGGCGGATACAGTTGCCTATACGGCGGACGTAGACGCCACGGCGCTCGTGGAGGACCAGATCACCGCCCTGACGACGGGGCTCAGTGGGAGCGGGGTCTTTAGCGGCGTGACGATGCCAAGTTCCGAGAAAGACGAAAAGACGGGACGAGTGAACTTTAAACTCCACCTGGACCTATGGCCCTTCGGGCAGATCAACATGAAAGCGATGAATTCCGACGACTCCGCAGGAAAGGAGCCCAACCCACAATGAAGGACAACAAGGTCGTAGTTCTTACGCTCCTCTTCTTCCTGCTGTGCGCCTCTTTGATCGGAGGCGTCTGGTTCCTGGACAAGCGCGTGCGGGAGCTCCAGGCTCAGTACGACGAGCTGGAGCAGCGCCGCGTGGACCTGACGAGCGCGACGGAGGCCCTCATGGAGCAGAAGAAGGTCTTCACGGAGGCCTTCAATGAGCTTGACAACTATCATGTCAATGTGGCCTCGGACGACATGGACTTCTACGCCAACGTCCAGCAGGCGGTGCAGGACAAGGGCGTGGAGATACTGTCCACGCGTCAGCAGGGCGTCAACAAAGAGGGCGTAGGGACCATCGCGATGACGCTACGGGGGGACTACTACGACATGGTGCAGGTGCTGGCTGCGTGGCGCGGCCTTCCCATGACGGTGCGCGTGGTCAACTTGACCGTGCGGCAGAACGAAAACCGGAACAGCAGCGATAGCAAGAATGCACCGCTGGGACGCGTCGAGGCCGACGTGACCGTGGAGGCTATCGTCGCCGCCAACAACAGCAGGAGGTAGGGCCATGCAGTCAACTTGGCGCGAAGCGATGGCTTATGCCTGGGGCAACTTCACCGGAGTGATGAGCGAGGGCTCCGCCCGTGTGTTGCGGCTCCTGCTCTTTCTCGTCTTCATCGGAGGAACCGCCTGGGCGGTGTACAGCTATCTTGAGTTGCAGCAATTGCGGCAGGAGAAGACGTTCACGGCGTCGGTGACCCCCACCAGCGTGAATGAGGACAGGAAGCGGCTGGAAGATATGATCGCCGAGGTGCGCGACGCGTCGGCCCGCCGTTCGGGCAGCGCGATGACGGCGCAGACCATGAAGGACATGGGAAAGTACGTCTTTGACGACCCGTCGCTGCGGATGGCTGCGCTCCCGCCCGAACTTGCTCTTCCTGGAGGCGGTGCCGTGGCTCCTCAGGTGGAGGAGGTCGTCGAGCCGCCGCCCGAGATCACCCTGCGAGCCATCATGCTGATGGGCAAGACGAGGACGGCACTCATCGACATCGCGGGCGTGGGCACGGGGCTTCTCGTGAAGCAGGGCGACACCTTCCTGAATCGGGAGGGGCGCATCGTGCGCATCATGAACGACAAGGTCGTCGTCCGTTGGAAGAAGAAAACCTGGAATATCACCCCAGGATTTTAAGAGCTCAGGAGATGGGAGATACAGATGAAACGACTTACTTTTAAGGCGGTTGTTTGGGCACTGGTTCTTTCGCTGACCCTTGGGATCCCATCCCTGGTTTGGGGGAGAGACCATGAGAGAGAGAGGCGCGAGGCCCTTCGCGGCTCCGACTCGGAGAGGGCGTCCTTGGAGAGTCGAGAGAAAAAATGGGACGGCCCGATGCTCCTGAACTTCGAGCTCTACCAGCTAGGGGCGTCGGAGGTGGTGTTGGGCCTCTCGGGGAAGGACCTTCCCGAGCCCGAGGTGAACTGTGAGAGCACCCGCGTGAGCTTCTTCATCCGGGATACCCACGTGGACAGAACGGAGATGAGCAACCACGCGCTCGTCACCCCGATGATCTCGGATATGCAGATCAATCAGATCTCGGATGACGTCGAGATCGTCATGGAGACGAAGGTGCCGCTTTCCGTCCGCTCCAAGCGGGGTTCTGCACCGTCGAACGAGTTCTCCTACCGCATGATCGCCGGCGTGGAGGAGGAACGCATCCGTCGTGAGCCCTTGGAGACGCGGCCGAAACTGGAGGCGCCGAAGCCCGTTGGGCCCTTCGCCGATAAGACGAAGATCACCCTGGACCTCAGGGACACCGAGCTGCGCGACGTGTTTCGGATGCTGGGAGCGCACCTGAAGAAGAACGTCATCATCGACCCGTCGCTTCCCCCCGCCCTCGTGACGATGACCCTGAAGAACGTCCCCCTCAGCGAGGCGTTCGACTACCTGATGCGGACCTACGACATCTCCTACCACATGGTGGGGAAGGACACGATCGTCGTGGGGACCCAGGACGGCCTGTCCCGGCTCTCCGGCAACGAGGAAACCCGCACCTTCAACATCGCCTACGGGGACCCGGCGGTGCTCCAGGGACTGCTGGTGAACCTGACGAAGCTGCCGGCGGATCGCGTGCTCGTCGACCCCCGCCTGAGGGCGTTGTACGTCACCTCGACCCCGCAGAAGCTGATGGAGGTGAACAACATCCTCCAGAAAATGGATAAGCCGGGGAAGCAGGTCATGATCTACGCCAAGATCTTCGAGTTCAGCGACAGCGTGACGGACGATGTGGAGATGGCGCTGAACGCGGTGTACAACCACTGGTGGCTCAGCTACTCGGGGCGGGGCGGAATGCGCGGTGGCTACGCGGACGACAATCGCCTGGGCCGCAACCTCAACTTGAGGGATGAAAACAGTGCGATCCTGCCCCTTCAGACGGACCTACGGACCCCGATGCACGGCATCTGGCGCGAGTTCGACGCAGCCTTCCGTGCCCTGGAGGAAAAAGGCAAGGGAAAGACGCTGGCCAATCCCTCCGTCATCGCCATCGACGGCATGGAGGCGAGGGTCGAATTGACGGAGGACTACCCCTACATCTCCGAGCGCGACGACGCTGGCAACCCGACGTGGTCGACGCAGACGGTTGGTCCGCAGATGACGATGACTCCCAAGGTAGGGCGTGATGGGGTGATCAACCTCACGTTGGACCTTGAAACGGGGCAGGTCTTGCAGATGATCACGGGCAGTACGGGGGAGCAGATGCCCAGGACCTCCAAGCGCCACGTGACGACCAACGTCCGCGTGCGCGATGGCGAGCCCTTCGTCATTGGTGGGCTCTTCAGTGATAACAAGACCCAAACTCGCGTTCGCATCCCCGTTCTGGGGCAGCTGCCACTCTTGGGCGAGCTCTTTACCTACCGATACGATGAGCATCGCAAGACCCAGGTGGTCATGCTGGTGGTGCCCCACATCCTGGACACGCCGGACGCAGCCATCGAGCAGGAGCCCCTGTTGCCGCGCAAGGCGGCGCGGTGAGCGTACCGTAGAGAATCGAATCTGACGTTGTGTTTTCGGAAGGGGCGGCCCTGCGTCGCCCCTTCCTGTTTTTTTGACGGCCGATACGCTATAATTAGGGCCGGACTTTCGTTTTCGCCGTGTTCATGCGGATAAAACGGGTAAAAACTGGAGGAATCGGTATGGCTCAGGTAGTGGACACCACGGATTTTTACGTAGGCCTGAAGTTCAGATGGCAGGACGGCATCTGGGAGATCGTGGACTACGACCATCACAAGATGGGGCGCGGCGGCGCCGTGGTGCGGACCAAGCTGCGCAACGTGGAGACGGGCTCCATCGTCGAGAACTCGTTCAAGCCTGGCGAGAAGTTCGAGCGCATCATCTACGAGGAGAAGCCGGCGCAGTACAGCTACCGCGACGGAGAGGACTACGTCTTCATGGACCTGGCGACCTACGACCAGATGACGCTTTCCCCGAAGGTCCTGGGGGAAGCTGCGAAGTACCTGGTGGACGACCTTGAGATCCAGCTCGAGTTCTTCGAGGGGAAGGTCATGGGCATTGAGCTTCCCAAGAGCGTGACCCTCAAGGTGACGGACACCCCGCCCAGCTTCAAGGGGGACACCGTCACCGGCGGCGGCAAGCCCGCCACGCTGGAGACGGGGCTGGTGGTCACCGTCCCCGTCTTCATCGAGCCCGGCGAGGAGATCGTGGTGGACACGCGCACGGGGCTTTATCTGGAGCGCGCGAAGAAGTAACGAGCCTGAGGGGCCCCTTCGACCGGGGACTGCGAGAGCTTAAGGAGGCGGAAACTTGTGAACGCGAGGGAACGGATCGCCTATTTGCGCGGTCTTCTGGATGGAATGCCCGCTGAGGAACCGCACCGGAGGACCTTTTTGGCCATCGCGGACGCCCTCTCATCGCTGGCCCTCGAGGTGGAGGCGGAGGGCAGGGCGACTGCGCTGCCCCGCGATGAAGGGGAGCCGACCGATACGCTGGAGCTGCTGCGGGCCCTGATCGAGAAACTGCACGGTTCGGTGCTTGAGCTGAAGGACGCGATCCTCTCCGATACGCTTGAGGACTGGGACGAGGAAGATGGCGAGGACGAGGAGGACGGCGACGGCCGGGCGCTCCCGGACTTTGCCTCCATCACCTGCCCCTTCTGCAGCTGTTCCTTCTATCGCAGCGGCGGGGAGGGCGCGGACGATGAGGTCCTCTGCCCCGAGTGTGGCAGGGCGATCCGGGGGCGTGCTGACATTGACGCTTAGGAGGCTTTGATTTTGGACTCGACGCAGGAGAAGAAGGACGCCGGCCTCCCCTTTGGCGATGAAACGCACTATGACGGCGTGATTCACATTTCCGAGGACGTCATCGTCGAGCTGACGAAGAAGACGATCCTGGGCATCCCCAACATTCAGGCGGCCAACACGCGGCTCTCCGCGAAGTTCGGCATCGGCCGCAAGGGCGGTGACGGCATCCGCGTTTCCGTTGAAGACGGGCCGTCGCCGACGATCACCGTCGACGCCTACGTCCTGGTGAAGTACGGCCAGCGCATCCCGGACCTGGCCTGGGACGTCCAGGAAAAGGTCAAGGCCAACCTGGAGCGGTACACGGGCTACACGGTGAAGGCCGTGAACGTCAACGTTCAAGGGATATACCTCAAGAACCCTCTCCCGCTGGATGAGCCCGAAGGCTCGGCCGCTCCTTCGGAGTCGGCGTCGGATGCGGAGCCCGTCGAGGCCTCGGGAGAGGGCGAGGCGCCGACGACCGACGAGGGCGCCAGGCGAGCGGAGGAGCCCTCCTGAGTCGAGGTCTGCCCGCCAGGACCGCTGCTTCCGGGCAAGCCGTTTTGCGGAGGTGACGACGTGTACTTTTTGTGGAAACGAACGCCCCATGGAACGATCCGGATGTCCTACGACGGGCTTTTCGACTTCGTCCAGGGCTTTTTACCTGCGAGGTTCAGGCTGTACGGCCTGGCCCTCGCGGCGGGAGACGACGCGTTGTTGACGCTCCTGATGTCCTCCAGCGACGCCTCCCGCGAGCTTGGACTTACGAGGAGCCTTTCCGCCCTCATGGAGCCCCTGGGGATGTTCACCTCCGTGGTCTGGTCCAGTCGGGGCGCTCCGGGGTCTGACTGGATAGAGACGCGATTTACGCTCCTCAGGAGCCCTTGGGCCTGGATGGCCCTTGCATCCTCCATCGCGCTGATTGTCGTTGCCGGCTGGGTGGGTTTTTTTTGGACCGCCTTCTGGGGGACCGCCGCCTGGTTCGTCGTGAGAGGCCTCACCTTCCTCCTCACAAGACGAAAGAGCTTCCTCCTGCCCCAGCCGAGGATACAGGACGGAGACGGACGTGTCTGAGCCGGATCGTAAGAGCCAACGTCATCCCCGCAGTCATCAGGAGCGCGGCTACGCGGACCGCCGGCGGGCCCGCGAGTTGGCGGTTCAATTCCTGTACTCCATGGAGTGTGCGCCGGGGCAGGACCTGGAGGAGGCCCTGGAGCTCTTCCTGGGGGCGGAGAGCTGCGCTGAAGCGGAACCTCCTGCGGTGAAGGAGTACTGCCGCACCCTGGCGCGAGGAGCCTGGAACCGGCGCGCGGAGGTGGACGAGGTCCTCTTGAGCGTCGTGACGAACTGGAGGCCGGAGCGCATGGTGGCCGTGGACCGTGCGGTGCTGCGCCTCGCGGTCTTTGAGGGCTTCCTGGAGTGCGCGCTCCCCTTCAAGTCGGCGATCTCCGAGGCCGTGAACCTCGCCCGGTCCTTTGGGACGGAGGATTCCGCACGGTTCGTCAATGGAGTCCTGGCCCGAGTGGTGCGCCGCTTGATCCCGGAGGAGCGAAAGGAGGGCGGAGCGGATGCAGAGGGAGAGGACCCGCAGGTCTGAGCTGACGGTAGACGAGTTGAATACCTATATCCAGGGGCTTTTCAACTCGGACCTCCTGCTGAAGGCCCTCGTGATCTCGGGCGAGATCGCCGAGTTCAAGCGCCACACCAGCGGGCACTGCTACTTCACCCTGCTGGGGACGGATACGCGGATATCCTGCGCCATGTTTCGGAGGGACGCCGACCTGCTCCCGGAGTGGCCCCGCAACGGAGACCAGGTGCTGATCGAGGGCAGCGTGGGCGTCTACCCCCAGAGGGGCGTGTACCAGCTCTACGCCCGACGCCTCATCCCGGTGGGAGCGGGCGCCATCGAACGGGCGCGGCAGGAGCTGAAGCGGCGCCTGGAGCTGGAGGGACTGTTCCACACGTCCCACAAGCGTCCCATCCCGCCCTATCCCTCCAAGGCCGCGGTGATTACCTCCGCCACGGGAGCCGCCCTGCGCGACGTCCTGCGCATCTCAGGGCGGCGGTACCCCCTCTGCAGCATCGTCGTCATCCCAACCCTGGTCCAGGGGCCCGACGCGCCGGAGGACATCGTGCGGGCCTTTGTCCGGGCTGGCACGATGTCCGGCGTGGACTGCGTGCTCCTGGTGCGCGGCGGAGGCAGCCGGGAGGACCTCGTGCCCTTTGACGACGAGCGCGTCGTGCGCGCGGTGCGGAACTGCCCCTTCCCCGTGGTGAGCGGCATCGGCCATGAAGTTGACTCGACCCTGAGCGACCTGGCGGCAGACCTGACGGCCTCGACGCCCTCGGCAGCGGCGGAGGTGGTCTTTCCGGATCGGGTGTCGCTCCTTGCATGGCTGGCTCAGGTTCGACAGCGCGCGAGCGGGAGCGTGAGGCGGCGGATCGGGGCGGAACGGACCCGTTGTCGTCTGGCGTTGGAAGGGATGGAGCGGGCGCTGAGGCTGCGGACGGGAGCGGAGCGATCGCGGCTTCACGAGGGGTTTCGTGCCCTGTCCCGGTCCATGGCTCTTCGCCTGCGGGACGCCCGGAGCGAGTTGAGCACCCGCGCCGCCTCCCTGTCGGGCCTCTCCCCCCTTGCCGCTCTGGCGCGGGGGTACGTGACCGTCGAACGGGAGGGCCGCCGGCTCCTCTCCGTGCGGGAGGCCCCCGTCGGCACGGTGCTCTCCCTGTGCTTCCGGGACGGAAGGGCGGACTGCCTCGTTCGGGGGCTCGTGCCGTTCGACCCCCCGAACGAGGGGCCCACGGAGGAGAGATGAGCGCGGAGCCGATACAGGCCGTCCTGTGGGACGAGGCGGAGCGCGCGCTGCGGCTCCTGGACCAGCGGGCGCTCCCCACGGAGGAGCGCTACGTCCTGTGCCGCAGCGTGGAGGAGGTCGCGCGCGCCATCGAGGACATGACGGTCCGGGGGGCGCCGGCCATAGGGATCGCCGCCGCCTACGCCGTATCCCTGGCGGCGCCGGAAGGACAGGAAGCCGTGAGGGCGGCCCTCCTCCGCCTCGCGCGGACGCGTCCCACGGCGGTGAACCTCTTTACGGCGCTGGACAGGGTGCGCCGGCGGCTTGAGGCCTGTCCTGATCTGGAGGGGCCCCGCCTGGCGGAGGCTCTGCTGACGGAGGCGCGGGCCATCCACGCAGAGGACGTGGCAGGGTGCCGCAGGATGGGGGCGCTGGGGGCGGCGCTCCTGCCCCAGGACGTCCGAGTGCTGACCCACTGCAATGCCGGGGCCCTGGCGACGGGTGGGCACGGGACGGCGCTGGGGGTGATCCGATCCGCCCGCGAGGCGGGGAAGGCCGTCCAAGTCTACGCGGACGAAACGCGCCCCCTGCTTCAGGGCGCTCGCCTGACCGCGTGGGAGCTGGCGCGGGAGGGCTTTGACGTGACGCTCATCACGGACGGCATGGCGGGGGCGCTGATGCGGAGCGGCGCCGTCGATGCGGTGATCGTGGGGGCGGACCGCATCGCCGCCAACGGCGACACGGCGAACAAGATCGGCACCTACGGGCTCTCCGTGCTGGCGGCGGCGCACCATATCCCCTTCTACGTCGCGGCGCCCTGGAGCACCTTCGACCTCTCGGCGGCGGACGGCGCAGCCATCCCCATCGAGGAGCGAGCGGAGGATGAGGTGCGGGCCCTGCCGGGCGGCTCCCATATCCCGGAGAGCGTTCGGGTCTGGAACCCGGCCTTCGACGTGACGCCGGCGGCGAACGTCACGGCCATCGTCACGGAACGGGGCGTCTTCCGACCTCCCTACCGCTTCGACGCGGGCGGGGAACCATTCCCACCCACGATCTGAAAGCCGTTTGGTCGCATCGAGTTAACACTGCAGGACAATCAAACTTTTTGGAGGTATCGTTTTGGAGAACTTTAAGGTCGCGGATCTCAGTCTGGCGGAGCACGGGTGGAAGAAGATCGTGTGGGCGTGGCAGTACATGCCCTCCCTTCAATTCTTGTACAACAAGTATAAGGACGCGCAGCCCTTCAAGGGGGCGACGATCGCAGCCTGCCTTCACCTGGAGGCGAAGACCGCCAACCTGCTCCTGACGCTGGCACACCTGGGGGCCACGGTGGCCGCATGCGGCAGCAACCCGCTGTCCACTCAGGACGACATCTGCGCGGCCCTGGCGGAGAAGGGGGTGCACGTCTACAGCCACCGCGGGATGAGCACGAGGGAGTACTTCGACTACGTGCGCACGGTCCTGGGCTACAAGCCCAACGTCATCATCGACGACGGGGCCGACCTGGTGGCGACGATCCACAAGGAGCTGCCGAAGCTGATCCCAGGCATCCTGGGAGCCTCTGAGGAGACCACCTCCGGGGTGAAGCGCCTCCGCGCTATGCGAGACGAGGGCGTGCTGAAGTTCCCCGTCATCGCGGTGAACGACGCGCTGAGCAAGTACCTCTTCGACAACCGCTACGGCACGGGCCAGTCCGTGTGGGACGGCTTCATCCGCACCACGAACATGGTGGTGGCCGGCAAGACGGTGGTGGTGGCCGGCTACGGCTGGTGCGGGCGCGGCTGCGCCATGCGGGCCGCAGGCCTGGGTGCCCGCGTCATCGTCACGGAGGTGGACCCCCACCGCGCCTGCGAGGCGCTGATGGACGGCTTCCAGGTGATGAGCATGGAGGAGGCCGCCCCCCTGGGCGACGTCTTCATGACGCTCACCGGCAACATCCACGTCCTGCGCAAGGAGCACTTCATGAGGATGAAGAACGGCGTCGTGCTGGGTAACGCGGGGCACTTCGACGTGGAGATCAGCAAGCCGGACCTCGGCGCCCTGGCCGATCACATGGAGCAGCTGCGCGACAACATCGACACCTACGTGATGAAGGATGGCCGCCGCATCAACCTGCTGGGCGAGGGCCGACTGACGAACCTGGCCTGTGCGGACGGGCACCCCATCGAGATCATGGACCTCAGCTTCGCGCTCCAGTTGGAGGCGGCGCTCTACGTCTACACGCACAAGATGGAGCCGGGCCTGTACCCCGTGCCCATCGAAACGGACCGCGCCGTGATGGAGTCCAAGCTGGCCGCCATCGGCGTCACGATCGACCAGATGACGGAGGAGCAGGTCGAGTACATGAAGAGCTGGCAGGAATAGCCTGAGGAGGGACGGCTTATGGCGACGTTGTTCAAGGACGTGCTGATGTTGGATGGCGGGCGAAAGCAGGCGACGCGGGGACACCTCCTCGTATCCAAGGGGAGGATCGTTTCCATCCTGGGGCTCGATGAGAGGCTGCCCGGCGCCGACAAGATCGTTTCGGGGCACGGCCGCATGGCGGTGCTGCCGGGGTTCGTCAACGCGCACACTCACGCCGCCATGGTCCTCCTGCGCGGTCTGGGCGAGGAGGCCCCCCTGATGGAGTGGCTGGAGAAGAAGGTCTGGCCCGTGGAGGCGAAGCTGACCTCGGACTTCATCTACTGGGGGACCGCCTCGGCTGTCCTGGAGATGCTGGCGGGGGGGACCACCTGTTTTGCCGACATGTACTTCGAGATGGACCGCGTGGCGGAGGTCGCCCTTCAGGCCCGGATGCGGGCGGCCCTGTGCCGGGGGATCGTGAAGGGGGAGGCGGGTAAGCTCGACCGCTCCCTCCAGGAGGGCCTCGACCTGGCGGAACACTGGCACGGGAGGGAGGGCCTGATCACCGTCCAGCTGGGCCCCCACGCCCCATACACCGTCCCCCTTGACGACATGCGGAGGATCTTTCAGGCGGCTCGCGAGCACGGCCTGGGAGTGCACCTGCACTTCCTGGAAACGGAGTGGGAGCTTAACTACCTGCGGCAGGAGCTCAAGAGGGACCCCGCCGACTACCTGCGGGACGTGGGGTTGCCGGACGCGCCTCAGGCCGTCCTGGCCCACGCCGTGTGGCTGGACCCGGCGACGGAGGTGGACCTCTCCCGCGTGACGCTGGTTCATTGCCCCGGCAGCAACCTGAAGCTGGGCAGCGGGGTGATGCCCCTTGCCGCGTGGCTGGAGAAGGGCACGCCTGTGGCGCTCGGCACGGACGGAGCCTCCAGCAACAACCGCCTGGATATGTGGGAGGAGATGCGGACCGCCGCGCTGCTGCACAAGGGGGTGAACCACGACCCCATGTGCGTTTCGGCCCTTGACGCGCTGCGCATGGTGACTTACGAGGGAGCCAGGGCCTTCGGCTTCGCCCAGAAGGGCATGATCCGCGAGGGCTGGATGGCGGACCTGGTGCTGGTGGACCTGGACCAGCCCCACTACGTTGGAGCCAACGAGGAGAACCTGGCGGCGTACATCGTCTACGCCGGGAGCTCTGCCGACGTCGTGGGCACGATGGTGAACGGGAAGTGGAGCTTCCGCAACGGGGAGTTCCCGACGCTGGACCGCGAGGAGATTGTGGAGAGGGCGCGGGAGGCGCGGGAGGCCATCACGCGATAGCCCCGCAGGGGCCGTGGGGGACCGCCGCATGGGACGTTTGCCCTGCGGCGGCCCTTGATTTTTCGGCCCTGGGACGTCCTCGCGTGACGGGCCGCCCTGGGGGAGCTGCCTCGTTCCTCCCCATCAGGATGGTTTGATATTGAAAGGAAGTGAGCGCGTGCGCTTCGTGCTGCCCGCCTTTGCAAAGCTGAACCTCTCGCTGAGGGTGACGGGCCGTCGTCCCGACGGATACCACGACCTGCTCTCGATCTTCCTCCGCATCCCGTCGGGAGAAGCGCTCCGGGTCGAAGCCCTGCCTGCGGGAGCGGAGGACCGCGTGGAGGTCCGGGGGATGGACCTTCGCCTGACGGGAGAGAACGTCGTGGCGCGGGCCCTGCGGTTGGCGCGGGAGGCCGGAGTGCAGGTCCCCCCCCTCCGGGTCGAGGTCCTGAAGAGCCTCTTCCCCGGTGCGGGCCTTGGAGGAGGGAGCGGCAACGCGGCGGCCCTGCTGCAGTGGCTGGCGTCCAAAGACGCTTCGGGCCCCTGGGAGGAGGTGGCGCGCCGCACGGGGGCGGACGTGCCCTTTCTGTTTTCCGGCGCCCCCATGGCCCTGGTCGCCGGGACGGGAGACCATCTGGAGCCCCTCGCTCCCCCGCGCCTTAGCGGCGTGATCGCCTTCCCCTCCTGGGAGGTGGGGACGGAGAACGCCTACGCCGCGCTGGACGCCGCCCTGGGCGGAGGCTATCCGAAGGACGAAGCCTCTGCGCGGAAGGAAGCGGAGGGCATCCTGAGCGCCCTGAGGGCAAGCGAACGCCCAGGACTCCTGCCCAACGACTTCGCGCTGCCCCTCATGGAGGCCTACGGGCAGTATCGTGAGCTCTTCGCCCTCTTTGAGAGGGCGGAGGCCATCGCCTGGGGCATCACCGGAAGCGGCGGCGCAGCCTTTGCCCTGACCTGCGGGGGGGGCCTCGATCTGGAGTGGCCGAGCTGGGTCCGCCAGGTCCTGTACCTTCCGCCGCTCCCATGATCCACAGTTAATAACGCAATAATGAAAGAACAGGAGAATTCGATGCTGAAGAAGCGCTTTGTCGTTGAACGATGCGCCGTTCTGGCGCTTCTGGCGGGGCTTGCCGCCGCGCTGCTGTCCGCTGTCCCGGCCGGGGCGGCCACGATGCAGGACCTCTTCTGGAAGCGGGCGTGGAAGGAGATGGAGGCGCTCTACGCCTCCATGGACGAGAGGTCCCCGCAGGATGCTGCCCTGATGGCCAACGCCTACCGCATACAGGATCGCTGGCCCGAAGCGGTGGTGATCCTTGAGGAACACCTGGGGAAGTTCCCCGCCTCTATAAGGCCCTACGTCGATATGACGCTCCTCCTGGGGTACGAGAGGGCGAATCGGGGCCAGGAGGCCCTGGCGTTGGCGGAGAAGCTTTGGAAGGGCGCTCCTCAGGAGCTGAAGTACTACGTGGCCTACGCCCAGTATCGCCTCCTGGCGAAGGGCGAGGACGAGCGGAAGATCGGGGAGGCGCTGTCCCGCATGCTGGCGTCCGCCGAAACGAAGGAGCGGCGGATATACGCTCTGTCGAACCGGATCAAGCTTTCGGGGAATCGGGCGGAGTCGGCG
>NZ_CALHIQ010000147.1 GCF_938030725.1 uncultured Fretibacterium sp.
TTCACCTTGAAGGCGGAGTTGCGGAGGTAGCACCACAGCACCGTCGCCATGCCCAGCTGGTGGGCGTGGTGGAAGGCCTTCGCGATCTCCTGGATCTGGCGCGTGGACTCGTCGCTGCCGTAGTAGATCGTCGCGCCGACGGCGACCGCTCCCAGCTCGCAGGCCTGCTCCACGGAGGCAAAGAGGATCTGGTCGGCCTTGTTGGGGTAGGAGAGCAGCTCGTTGTGGTTCAGCTTCAGGAGGAAGGGAATCCGGTGCGCGTAGCGGCGGGACACGGCCCCCAGCACGCCCAGGGTGCTGGCCACGGCGTTGCAGCCTGCCTCCATGGCGAGCTTGATGATGTTCTCCGGGTCGAAGTAGATCGGGTTCGGGGCGAAGGAGGCGCCGCCGGAGTGCTCGACGCCCTGGTCCACGGGAAGGATGGAGAGGTAGCCCGTCCCGGCCAGGCGGCCGTGGTTGAAGAGCGTCGTCAGCGAGCTCAGGACGCGGTTGGGACGGTCTGAGGCCGCCACGACTTCATCCACGAAGTCCGGTCCCGGAAGGTGCAGCATGTCCGCTGGGATCGCCTTGCACTTGTGCTCCAGAAGGTCCTTCGCTTCGTCGCCGAGAAGTTTTTCGATCTTTTCAATGTCCTTGCTCATAGCGCTTTTGCCTCCTTAAGGTGTCAAGAGTCCGTCAAACCGTGTCGAGCGTCCGGGGACAGGCCTCCGGGCGGGTAAAGGGGATGAACGTTCAAGCTGTCGTTCAGTCTGCTTAATGAAGATATCACATTCCGCGCGTTACGTCACGTCCTTTTAGCGGAGATCGTCCGGGATGACTGCCTTCATCGAAAGATCATGCGCCCTTCCAGGATGTTCAGCGCGCCCGCTGCGATGAGCGTGGACGACAGGATCGCCACGACGGAGAGCCAGCCGACGAGGGGCGAGAGGAACATCGCGCACGAGCAGGCGATGAGGGCCAGGCTGCTGAGGAGCATGATCCACCATCCGCGGAGGTGGAGGGAGCGCAGGCGGATGCAGGTGACGAGGCGCACGAGGCCAATCCAACACAGCCACGCCGCTACGACCATGGGGATCATGAAGGCCGTCAGTCCGATGCGCGTCAGCATGAGGACGCCCACGATCAGGTCCATGATGCCGAGGAACAGGAACCAGCGGGGATAGAGTGCCTCGCCGCGCAGGGAGAAGCACGGCAGGAGGTAGTTGATCCCGGACAGGCAGAAGCCGATCCCCAGGTAGATCGCCAGGGAGAGCAGCGCCTCCAGGGGGTAGAACAGGCTCCAAAGGCCGAGGAGGATCAGGATAACGCCCGTCAAATAGAGGGTCCAACGCAACGTCTTCATCGAGTTCATACAGCCCACTCCCTTAAAATGAATTTAGGAAGCGCTGATTCATCTCCAAAAGTTGTTGAGAGTAATCAAGGATCATCAAGCTAAGGGGTTCCTTCAGCGCTTCCCTGAAATTTTAACATGGGGCTGCGCTTTTCGGAGAGCCTTTCGGCTGGCGTTCACGGTTCGGCAGTCCACGGTCAAGTCTGTGCGAGGGTGGCGATTCAGAGGCGCCTGGACCATTTGTCGGGCCCCGCGTTTTTTGCGCAGGGCCCAACAAATGCATCCCTCAAGGGGTCACTTCTTCAGAGTGTTCGCCTTGAAGTCCTGAGCCGGCTGGTAGTCCGGATTGATCGCGAGGGCCTTTTCGATCCACTTGAGGGCCTCGGCCTCCTTCTTCAGCTTGTGTGCTGACACCCCCGCCCAGTAGGCCGAGAGGTAGTTGACGGTGGGATGGGCGTCCGCAGCCCGCGAGAACTCCGCATAGGCGTCCTTGTATTTGCCGTTCTTGAACTTGTTGTAGGCGTTGCGCTGCATAATCCCCAGGAGGTTCTTGTCCCCGCCTGAAAGGGCGTAGGTTTCGATGACCTTGGAGTCCGTGGACTGGTTCGGGTCGAAGCCAGGGATCGCCTTGGGCTCTGCCTTCGTCGGCTGGTCGGTCGCTTTTTGGTCTCCCTTCGCCGGCTCGTCGGCCGGTTTGGGCTGTTCCGGAGTGTTTGAGGCCGGCGTTTCATCGGTCGGTGCCGGCTCGGCCGCGGGAGCCGATCCGTCCTGAGGGGCGTTCCCAAAGATCTGGTCGAAGGTCCCGCTGGAGGCGGACGGACGGGAGCTGGCGTACTTGAGAGATTTTATCATCCTGTTGCTGATCGGCTCGACCTTGTCCCCACGGCGGACCAGGGCTGCCTTACCGCCCTTGACGAACGTGCAGTTGCTGTACGCGGGGGCGACCTCCCGGACCTTCAGCACGGCGAGGGCCAAGCGCTCCTGGCCGATGGTTTCACCGTTCATGCCAAGGATCGTCTTGCCGTCGGCATAGACCAGGTACAGGGCTCCTTCCTTGGCGCCCATGGAGGAGCCGATGTCGATCGTGGCCTCCTTGTCGGCCACCGAAAGGACGTGCGAGCTTTCCCCACCCAGCGTCCCTCGGATTCGGGCCGCCAGGCGCGTCACCGAGTCCGAGATGGCGCGGCTCTCCAGCCCGTCGAAGGTGCCCTCCGCCAGGACCGCGCCGCCCATGTACAAGCCGGAGGTCTCGTTGGACGAGTAGCCCGTTTCGGAGAGCGCCAGCCTGACCTCGGCCGTCGAGGTGTCCACGATGCGGACGTCAATGGTGGCCTGCGCCTCCTCCGAGCCCGTCGCGATGCCGATGCTGCCAAAGAGCGGGATCGCACCTCCCGACGCCTTCTTGTTCAGCTCCGTCACCGCGCCCAGGAGGATGTACTGCACGCCCGCGATGCGGCCCAGCTCGGCCGCCGTGCCGGCGTCCACCAGCCCCGACTGCCCCAGCCGGATCTCCTTGCCCACCTTGTCCAGCTGATCCCTCTCGATCACCGAGATCGACTTCGAGCTGGCCAGGGCACGGGTCATCAGGTCCATCACGGCGTTGGCCTGCTGCTGCGTCACGCCCGACGTCTTGCTCTCAAACTGGAAGACTCCGATTCGCACCTTCTCCTCCTGCGCCCGGCAGGGAACGGCAAATAGGGCCAGGGCAAACAACGCTGCTACAATGCTCTTACGCACTCTCATGAATTAAAGCACCTCCGCTTTTCGTCCAAGCGCTCCATCCTGAACTCATTGCCTGTGTGGGTTCATATCCTAGTGGTCCCGGCCCTCGCTCACTCCAGCTTCAGGTCCCTCATGGCCTCCACGTGCTTCATCACGGCCTTGCGCGTGGCCGCGGCCAGGATGCCGTTGACCTTGCCTGCCCCGAATCCGCCGTATTTCGTGATGAGGCCTCCCAGCGTCTGGTTGGAGGCCCCCTGCGCCGCGGCAGCGTAGACCACCTCGCTCGTCTGGTTGTCGATGAGGCGGATGTCGAGGGTCACGTAGGCCGTATTGGAAGCGCCCCCAGCCCCG
>NZ_CALHIQ010000148.1 GCF_938030725.1 uncultured Fretibacterium sp.
CTTCCTCTACCAGGCGGGCTACCTGACCATCGAGAAGTGGGAGGAGCAGTCCCTGACCCTGGACTACCCCAACCGGGAGGTCTTGGACTCCATCGCCGGCATGTACCTGGAGCACGTCTACAACGTGGAGAGGTACGACTCCATCGGGTCCGACCTCTGGCGCGCCCTGAGCGAGGGGGACGTGGCGCGGGGCGTCCAGCTCTACAACACGGCCCTGGCCTCCATCCCCTACCAGGACCTCGCACGGCGGGACGAGTCCCTGTACCGCTCCCTGTTTTTGATGCTCCTTCGTGGGGCGGGCATCACGGCCCACGGGGAGGTCCCGACCAATCGAGGGCGGAGCGACGTCCTGGTCCTCTTTCCCCACCGCGTTGTCGTGCTGGAGTTCAAGCTGGCCCGGAGCGAGGGGGAGATCGCAAGACTGCGGGCTGAGGGACAGCGACAGATCGAGGAGAAGGGCTATGCGAAGCCCTACGACGGAGAGGGCCGCGCCGTGACGTCCACGGTCATCGTCGTCGACGCAAAAAAGCACACGGCGCTCGTCTGCTTGTAGCTTGTAGAAGGATGCCCTGGTGCTCTCCGCGCGCGTCCCCGACCTCGGAGAGATGGCCCGCTGGATACGTGTCTGCCGCGCCCTGCATTTCCGTCCCGGAACCCATTGAGCCCACGTGCCCTCGTTCATGATCTGACAGCCCGAATGACGGAGAAAAATACCTGATACCAATTCGCGTTTAATATGGATTGCCTCCCCTGCAAGGGGGGCTGCCCCTGCGGTTGGGGCTTCCCCTTCTTCATGCTACAATAGCGGCGGAAGCCGGGCCCTGGCCCGGAACACGATCTATGAAAGGAGAGGAAACAATGAAACTGTCGCTGTTTGGCGTCCTGGCGCTGGCCCTCCTGACGACGTTCGGCTGGGCGTGTGCGGCGCAGGCGGCGGACTTCACCGTCCGCTCGCTGGACCTCTACCCCTCCGGAGCGAAGTTCGTCCTGGAGGTCGCGTCGCAGGGGGACTTTGAGATCGAGTTGCCCGGCGCGTTTCGGGAGGACTCCGTGCGCCTCCTGAACCCCCTCGACGCCGAGGACTTCAAGGTGGTGAGCCGCCGACGGGCCGACTGGACGCCTCCCGCCCTGGCGGGGCTGAAGGCGGAGGTGGAGGCTCAGGCGGCGGCCGTGGCGCGCCTCAACGCCCGAAAGAGCGCGTTCCAGCAGACGCTCCGTCTGCTGGAGGCCATCGTCCCCGCCCCCGAGGACGGGACCCAGGCGCGGGACCTCATCGCCTACGTCCGGGAGGCCCAGACCCTGAAGCTCGATGCGGAGAAGGAGCTGGCGGAGCTGACCCCGGCGCTCGCCCTGGAGACGGAGAAGCTCGACGTCCTGAGGGAGGAGCTGGAGGCTCGGACCCCCGACGGCGCGGGTTCGTTCCTTTTGGTGTCCGGGCACGGGCACGGCGACGCGGTCCTCCTGCTGGAGGCCTTTGCAGAGGCTGCCGAGTGGTCCCCCCGGTACACCATGAACCTGACCACCGCAACGGGGGCTATCGAGACGGACCTCTTCGCCCTGGCCGAGCAGCGCACGGGGCTGGACTACAGCGGCGTCGTCACGTTCCACACGAAGGCACAGGACGAGGGCGTCCGGGCGCCGGAGCTGGCGCCGCTGCGCGTGGCGCTGAAGCCCAAAGAGCAGGACGGTGACGTCCGCAAGTTCCGGAGGTCGATGAATGATGCGGTGGCCATAGCGCCTTATGCTGTAGCCGCCCCCTCCGCAGAGGCCGCCCGACCGGCCCCCAGGCGTCTGACGATGACGACGACCCTCTCCGACCGCACGGTGACGGGACAGGGCACGCTCTCCGGCGCGGGGCTGCCCTCGACCTTTACGCTGGGGCGCATCGACCTCACGGGCAAGCCCATGCTGGTCCTCATCCCGGAGCAGCACGGGAGCGCCTGGCTCGTCGCCAGCATGGACAACGCCGAGACCTCTCTGATCCCAGGGCGCGCGGACCTCATGGTGGACGGCGCGCCGGCGGGCGTCACCTCCCTTCCGGAGTACGGCGTGGGTCAGATGCGGCTCCCCTTCGGCTACGCGCCCCTCATCACCGCCAGCAAGGAGCCGCTCGTGGCCAAGACCGGCTCCTCCTGGTTCAGCGGCGTGTCCACCAACGGCTACAGGATCAAGGTGACGAACGGCATGGCCGAGGACCGCACGGTCACGGTGCGGGACCGCCTGCCCATCCCCACGGACGACAAGGTGAAGCTGGAGGTGAAGCGCATCGAGCCGGCTCCTGCGGAGCGCGACCCGGAGAACCGCCTGACCTGGGAGCTGTCCGTCAAGGCCGGCGAGACCGTGGAGATCGTGGTGGACTACGCCCTGAGCTACCCGTCGGGGGAGGAACTGCTGTACCGCTGAGGAGGAGGCTCCAAAAGGGCTTCGTTGGGCTATAATAAACTTGACGTTATTTCGAGTGACGAAAACCGGTCCGCGAGGCGCCGATCGCCTTGCGGGCCCTCGTTGAATCTGGAGAAATCGCTGACGGACGCCTCCGCCTGACCGCGAGAGGGACGTCCAGCAGCTTTTGCGGAGCGAGTCAGCGCTTTTTTGAAGGAGGTCGTGCAACCTTGAAGGCCATAACGCCGTTCCAGCTGTCCGGGCTGCCGATGGGACGCGTCCTCGGGCTGTATTCGTCCCTTCCGTGCCGCTGAGCCATGGCCCGAAACGGCGCGCTCTTTCAATGGCTCACGCTGCCCCCCGCGGTCGCCGTCGCCACCGTCTTCGTGGCGGGGGCCATGGGTTCGCCGGTGGACGCGGAGCCCGTGGACCCGTCGTTTTGGGGGATGACCTGTCTCCTGTTCATCGTCCTCTCGGCGCTCTACGGGCTCTTCATCGTCCATGGCTTCGGCCTGGGGCTCCTGCCGCTGCAGTTCGTCGCGCAGGGGATCCTGCTCTGTCCTCTGGCCCTGAGCCGGGGCGCTCGCATGTTCCAGTGGGTGGGCGTCATCATGGCCGTGTGTGGGGCCGTCGCGCTGTTGAACCTCTACCACTATTGCAGGAGGCGGCCCGGCCCAGCCGCGGCGAAGGGGGCGGACGAGGCGGAGGTCCGCCTGCCCGTGCCCTTCGTCGTCACGGACGCGGAGGGCGTCGTCGAGAGCGTCAGCAGCGGCATGTTGGAGGCCGCGCAGCTGCCCCTGGAGGCGGTGAAGGGGCAGAGCGTCGCCGTGCTGCTGACGCCGGGGGACGCCACCGCCACGCTGGGCGGAAGGACGTGGGACGTGATCCAGCGCCCCATGGAGGGCGACCGTTACTACTTTCAGCTCAGTGAGCGCGCGGCGGCCTCTGCCCCTGAAGCGGACGTGACGGCCTTGACGGACCCCGTCACGGGCCTGCAGGCTTTTCGCTACGCCATGATGCGCCTGGACGAGGAGCTCTACCGGACGCGGCGCTACGGGCACCCGTTGACCGTGCTGCTGATCCGCCTCGTGTTCTCCGCCGCCGCGGAGCGGGACCCCGACTCCAGGGAGGCCTTCGTCGCCTACGGCACCCTAGTCCGAAAGAGCCTCCGCACCTCAGACGTCGCTGCCCTGTCGGGGGACCGGGAGCTGATGCTGATGCTTCCCGAGTGCCCCGCCGCCTCGTCGGACGCCGTCGTCAAGAAGATGCTGGGGCTCCTGGGGACGTTGAACCCGGATCATCGATCCCTTTCCGAGGTCACGGCGCTTCACGTCGCCGCCTCCTTTGAGAGCACGGACGACGTCCCGAACGCGAAGTCGTTGGTGGACGGCCTCATCGCGTCCATGGCCAAAAAGTACACGCTGAACGCACAATGAACCCCTTCAGACCGCGGCTTTTGGACCGCCTTATCCTGGGGGCCGTAGCCGGCCCGTTCCTGTTTGGCATCCTGATCTTCACGCTGATCTTCGTGGCGGGGGACCTGCTCTTTCAGGCTGCGAAGCTCATCATCGAACAGGGCGTCTCCCTGGGGGTGGTGACGCGGCTCTTCTTCTATCGCCTGCCCGAGGTGGTGGCCATGACGCTGCCCATGTCGTCGCTTCTGGCCACCCTTTTGGGCATGTCCTCCCTGGGGGGCGGCAGCGAGCTCATCGCGCTCAAGTCCCTTGGAATCCCCTTCTCCCGCGTGTTGCGGCCCGTCATTGGGGCGTCCTTCCTCGTCTCCCTCCTGGCGCTGGCCTTCAACGAGACCGTGGTCCCCTTCACCACCGAGGCGGCGGACCGCCTGATGAAGTACGAGATCCTGAAGAATCAGGCCTCCGCCGTGCAGGAAAAGGTCTTCCTGCGGGAGGAGGAGGACGGCGCGCTGCGCCGCGTGCTGTACGTGGACCAGTTGGACGCGAAACAGGGCGTGATGCGCGGCGTCATGGTGCATGAGTTCGACCGGGACCGCCTGGCGCGCACGCTGACCGCCGAGCGGGGCCTGTGGCAAGAGGGGCAGTGGTGGATCGAGGACGGGCGCGTCTACGAGGTGGACCGGGACGGGGAGGTCACCCTCCTCCTGCGCTTCGAGCGCCAGAGGCTTGCCCTGAACCTGTCGCCCGAACAGTTGCAGATGAGCACGAAACGGCCGGTGGACATGAGCGCCCACGAGCTTTGGCGCTACATACAGCAGTCCAGCTCCGTGGGGGCGGATCTCTCCCGCCTGTGGGTGATGTTCCACCTCAAGCTGGGGGTGCCCTGGGCCTGCGTCATCATGGCGGTGCTGGGGGCGGGGTTTGGCGCGTCGCGCCAGGGCCGCCGGGGGTCGGGCGTCGGCTTTGGCATCAGCGTCGTCATCGTGTTCGCCTACTACGTCGTCATGTCCATGTGCCGCGCCCTGGGGGAGGCCGGAGCCATCTGGCCCTCGCTGGCGGGCTGGGGGCCGAACCTGCTCTTCCTGGCCGTTGCGCTGTTCTTCGCCTGGAGGGTTGACCGGCGATGACGGACCCCATCGCGGGCGTGCCCATCGCCCTGATCGCCGGGGAGGGAGCCCTGCCGGAGGCCATCGCGCGGAAGCTGGCGGAGGCCGGAGAGGCCCCGCTGGTGCTGGCGGTGCGGGACGACCTGGAGCCCCTGGCCCCCTTCGCCCGGAGGCTGGTGCGCCTCCGCTGGCCCAGCCTGGGGCGCGGCGTCCGGGAGATGCGGCGCTTCGGGGCGGGGCGGGTCATCATGGCCGGCTGGATCCCCAAGCGCGTCATCTACTTTCTGCCGCTGCTGTTCGACCGAGTGAGCCGGTCCGTGCTGGCCGGCAGCCTCATGGACGACCACTCGCTCCTGGGGGCCGTCGTCCGCGCGCTGGAGCGCGAGGGCTTCTCCGTGATCCCCTACTGGCAGATCCTGCCGGAGTACCTGGCCGCGGAGGGCCGGCTGGCCGTGCGGGACCCCACCGCGGCCGAGGCGCGGGACGTGGAGTGCGGGCGGGATGTCCTGCGCGTCACCCTGCCCTGTTCCTTCGGTCAGGCCGTGGTCGTGGCGGAGGGCGCCGTGGTGGCTGTGGAAGCCATGGAGGGGACGGACGCCATGATCGCCCGGGCGGGGACGGTGGCGGGACGGGGCGTCGTCGTCAAGATGATGCGGCGGGACCAGGACCTGCGATACGACCTGCCCACCGTGGGGCCCGACACCATCGAGGGGATGCGCCGCGCCGGCCTCACCTGCCTGGCCGTGGAGGCGGGACGCACGCTGATCCTGGACCCGGACAGGACCCTTTCCATGGCCGGCCGCTACGGCATCGCCGTCCAGGGGATCGAGCCATGAGCGCGGCACGCTCCATCTTCGTGAGCTGCGGCGAGGTCAGCGGCGACGTCTACGCGGCGGTTTTCCTCCGCCGCCTGCAGGAGCGCGAGCCGGCGCTGACGGGACGAATCTGGGGCATGATGGGCCCCAGGGCCGAGGCCGCCTGTTCCGACCTGGGCCGCTGGCCCCACTGGAGCTACGAGGAATTGCAGATCATGGGCCTGGAGGAGGCGCTGCGGGCGCTGCCGCGCATCCTGAGGCTGCGGCACGCGATGGTCCGCGCCGTCATGGAGGCTCAGCCGGAGGCCGTCGTGCTGATCGACAGCCCCGACTACCACCTCCCGCTGGCCTCGGCCCTGCGGCGCGCCGGCTACGGCGGGCGCGTCGTCAGCCTGATCCCTCCCACCGTGTGGGCCTGGCGCAGCGGTCGGACAAAGGCCCTGAGGCGGGACTTCGACCTCTGCCTGCCCCTCTTTTCCTTTGAGGATCGCTTCCTCTCGGAGCGCGGGGTCCGTTCCCTCTGGCGGGCTCACCCGCTGGCGAGCGAGCTTCGCGGCTGCAGCGCGCCGGAGGAACTGACGCGGCGCATCGGCGGCGCACGGGCGATCGCCCTCATGCCGGGGAGCCGGCGCTACGACATCAAGCACCACCTGGACGTCCTGCTGGGCACGGCGCACATCCTGCGGGACGAGGGGTACCTTCCCGTCTTCTCCATCGCCCCGGGGCTTGCGGCGCCCCTGGCCGACGAGCTGCGGGAGCGGACGAGGGGCTTTGAGACGTGGGATGGAGAGGGGCGGGGGCTGCTGGTCGCCTGCCGCGCCGCAGTGGGGGTCAGCGGCACCGTGGCGGTGGAGGCGATGGCGCTGCGGCGTTTCATGGTCGTCATCTACAACGTGCGCCCCCTCACCCGCGTCCTCCTGAAGGCGCTGGTGCGCACGCCCTACATCTCGATCCCCAACTGCCTGACGGAGGCGCCGGTCTACCCGGAGCTCCTGTGCGGCGACGCCGTGCCGGAGCGCATCGTGAGGGAGCTGCGCCGCTACCTGGAGGACCCCGTCCTGAGGGCGGAGGTCGATGGTCGCCTGGACCGCGGACGGGAGGCCATGGGGACGGAGGACGCGGCGGACTTTTGGGCGGAGTGCGTGCTGGGCCTGTGCGCGGGCCGGATTCTTAACGGTTGAGAGAGGGGCTTTTCGTATGCGAGTTTCCCTGTTGACGAACGGCCCCGGCGAGCTCTGGGGCTGGGTGCGGCCCGTGGCGATGGAACTTCGCCGGCGGGGGCATTCCGTGTCCCTTTGGCTTCTGCCCTGCCCCTTCGCGTCGGGGCACGAGCGGGAGGCGGCGTCCCTGCTGGGCATCGATAAGCTGGAGGGGCCCAGTGGCGGCCCGGACCTCTGGCGGGCCATGGCCGATGAGCGCACGGAGTGCGTCATCCAGCTGGGCGGGGACATGATGTTCGGCGCGCGCATCGCGCGCTCAGCCCGTGCTCCGCTCCTCTGCTACACCTACGGTCCCAAGAAGGGGCTGAAGGGCGCGCGGGTCTTCACGGCCTTTCCCTCCCAGGCCCGCGCCATCCCCGGAGCCCGCGCCATCGGGGACCTCGTGAAGGACGCGCTTCTGCTGGATGCCGCTCAGCCTCCGGAGCGAGGCTGCCCGACGCTGCCTCAAGAGGCCCCCGGCAGGGAGTGGGCCCACCCAAAAGAAGGGTTCCGCGTGCTCTTCCTCCCCGGAAGCCGTCCCTCCATCCGCCACGCCGCCCTGCCCTGGCTTGCGGCCGCCCGAGCCGCCCTGCGCGTCCGGCTTCCGAGGGCCGAGGTGCGCACCCTCTTCCCTCCCTTCGTCCCGGAGGCAGAGCTGAGGGAGTGGGACGACGCGGGGCTGCGCCCCGTGCGGGCCCCAGCGGGCCTCGTCATGAGGGACGCGGACTTCGCCCTGACCCAGCCGGGCACCAACAACTTCGAGTTGATGCACTGCGGTGTCCCCTCGCTCGTGGTGGCGCCCGAAAGCTTCCTGGACCTCATCCCCATCGCGGGGTTGAGGGGCGTCCTGGCCTCGCTGCCGCTGGTGGGACGCGGGCTGCGCCGTGCCGCGGCGCAGCGGATTTTGAACCGCTGGAACGGCGTCATCGCCCTGCCGAACCGTCTGACGGACCGGCGCGTGATGGACGAGCTGTACGGTGACGTCACTCCGGAGCAGACCGCCTCCCGAATCGCGGAGGACCTGAGCGATGCCGGAGGACTGGCCCGCGCGCGGGAGGAGCTGCTGGCCCTGTCGGGGCAGAGCGGCGCGGCCGCCCGCCTGTGCGACGCCATCCCCGCAGAGGACGGCGCCGCATGACGGGGCAGGACGCGCAGGGGGCCGCCCGACGGCTCATCGCCTGCGCCGCGCCCTACCGCCTGCGCCTCGCGGCGGGAGTGGCCTTCATGCTGGCCTCCTCCGGCCTGAACGTCCTGCCCCCCTGGCTCTTCAAGAGCGTGGTGGACGACGTCCTGATCTCCCGAAGCGTCCTGAGCCTCAACCTCATCTGTCTGGCCGTCGTCGCCATCTTCGCCCTCAAGGCCGTGACGTCCTACTGGCAGCAGTACCTGATGAACGAGGTGGGGCAGAGCGTCGTGATGGACGTTCGAGTGGCGCTCTACGACCGGATGCAGCACATGGCGCTGCAGCGGATCGACGCCTCACGGGTCGGGGAGCTGATGAGCCGTATCACGGGCGACGTGGCCACGCTGCAGAGCCTCGTCACCAACACCTTCGTGGATCTGGCCTTCAACGCCGTGACCTTTGCGGGGATGTTCGCCTTCATCCTCTACATCAACTGGCGCCTGACGCTCCTGATCGTGCTGGTGCTGCCCGTCGTGGCCTGGCTCCTGTCCTTCGCGGCCCGGAGGCTGCGCCGGGCGGGGCACCGGGTTCAGGAGCGGCTGGCGGACATCACCGCCATCGCCCAGGAGGCCTTTTCCGCCATCCGCGTGGTGCGCGCCTTTGCCACGGAGGAACAGGAGCTGAAGCGCTTTCGGGAGGGGAACCTCCAGAACTTTCAGGCGCTGCTCCACGCCGTGTCCATCCAGGCCCTGCTGGCCGGGGTCGTGGAGGTGTTCCTGATCTGCGCGCTGGCCGTGGTGTTCTGGTTCGGGGGACGAAGTGTCATCCATGGGTCCCTCACGCCCGGCGAACTCATCTCCTTCATCGGGTACATCGCCTTCATGGTCCAGCCGATCCGCACCGTCATGAGCCGCATGGGCGCCCTGCAGACCGGCCTCGCTGCCGCGGACCGCATCTTCGACATGCTCCGGGCCCCCACGGAGGACACGTCCCGCTCCGTGGAGTTGCCGGGCCGGCTTCGTGGCGAGGTGGCCTTTGAGGACGTCCGCTTCGCCTACGCGGCGGGGCAGGAGGTGCTGCGCGGCATCCGCCTCACCGTCCGCCCGGGGGAGAAGGCGGCCCTCGTGGGGCCCACCGGCTCCGGAAAGTCCACGCTGGCGGACCTGATCCCCCGTTTTTACGACCCCACGTCGGGCCGCGTCCTGATCGACGGCCGGGACGTCCGCTCGCTTCGCCTGCCGGAGCTGCGGCGCCAGATCGGCATCGTGCCCCAGGACTGCGTCCTGATGAAGGGAAGCGTGGCCTTCAACATCGCCTACGGACTGGCGGAGGACGGGCCGGACCTGCTGAAGGACGAGGCGCTGATGCGGCGCGTGCGCGAGGCCGCGGGCGTCGCGAACATCGCGGACTTCATCGAGGGCCTCCCGGAGGGGTACGGCACGGAGGTGGGCGAGCGGGGCGTCACCCTCTCCGGCGGCCAGCGCCAGAGGATCGCCATCGCCCGCGCCGTCGTCCGCGACCCCAGCATCCTGATCCTGGACGAGGCCACCTCATCCCTGGACCTGGCCGCAGAACGCCAGGTCCAGGAGGCCATGGATCGCGCCATGGCCGGCCGAACCTCCCTCATCATCGCCCATCGGCTCTCCACCGTGCAGGGCGCGGACCGCATTCTGGTGCTGAAGGACGGCCGCATCCTTCAGGAGGGCAGCCACGCCGCGCTGCTGCGAGAGGGCGGGCTCTACGCGGACCTCTATCGCCTGCAGTTCTCCTCTCGTGGGGCGGAGGGAGCCGGACGCCCGTGAACCGCGTCGTTCAAAGCTACATGGCCTGGGTGCGGGGCGAGCGTCGCGCGTCGCCATGGTGTCTCCTGGACCCGGCCGAATGGGCCGTCCGAGGGGCCGTAGCCTGTATCGACTTCCTGTACCGGCACGGCCTGAGGTACACGGAGGAGCCCCCCATCCCCTTCGTCAGCGTGGGGAACCTCACCTATGGGGGCACGAACAAGACCCCCTTCGTGGAGATGCTGGCCCGTGCCATGGCGGAGCGGGGCGTCCGACCGGGCATCGTGAGCCGCGGCTACTCGGGTGGGCGGACCCGAAGTCCCGTGGTGATCTTCGGCGGGGAGGGCAGCCGCGACGCCGTCGGCGACGAGCCGCTCCTGCTCTCCCGCCGCCTTCCGGAGGTCCCCGTGGCGGTGGCCCGGCGGCGCGCGCTGGGCATCCGAGCGCTTCGGGAGATGGGGGTGGAGCTGGCGATCGCGGACGACGCCTTTCAGCATCGCGCCCTGAGGCGGGACGCGGACATCGTCCTGATCGACGCCGCCTGCCCCTTCGGCAGCGGACGGCTGATCCCGTCGGGGATCCTGAGGGAGCCCGTCAGAGCCCTAGCCAGAGCGCATCTGGTGGTGATCACCAAGGCGGACCAGGCGACGCCGGAGGCGCTCTCGAGGCTGCGGGAGACGGTGGGACGCTTCGTCCCGCTGGAGCGCGTCTTCACCTCCCGCGTCGAGGTAGATCGCTGGGAGGCCTGGGCGCCGGACGCGGCGCGCCCGGCCCGCTGCGCCCCGCCGACGCCGGGGCTTCGCGTGCTGGCCTTCTCCGCCATCGGGAGCCCGGAGAGCTTCCGGCGGTCCCTGGCGGACGCGGGGCTCCTGACGGTGGGCGAACGCCGCTTTCGGGATCACCACCGTTACGGCCCCGGTGAGTTGGACGCCCTGTGCCGCACGGCCGAGGCCCTCGGCGCGGAGGCCATGGCCTGCACCGAGAAGGACCTCTACAACCTTCCGGGCGGTTGGCGGCCCTCCCTGCCCCTTTTGATCCCCTGCGTGTCCGCTGTGCTGGATGAGCCGTCCCGATTCCTGGACGCGCTGACGGAAGCGCTGCGCCCGAGGATGGCCGTGGCCTCCAACGGGTATGGCGAGGACGCCATCGGCGTCCTGCTGGCACGGTGGCTGAGGGACCGCTTCCCCGCCGCGGAGGTGCTGGCCTTCCCGCTGGTGGGGCGCGGGGACGCCTACGCCGGAGCGGGCTTCCCCGTGGCCTCCGCGCCCTCCGTCACGCCGTCGGGGGGCGTGGTGAAGTACCACCTGAAGGACCTGTTGAGCGACATGCGGGCGGGCCTGCTGAGCCACGTCAGGGCGCAGTTGAGGGACTGGCAGGCGCTCGGAGGAACGATTCGGACGCCGGTCTGCGTGGGGGACGTCTACCTCCTCCTGCACGCGCTGTGGGGCAGCGGCGTCCGGCCGCTGTTCGTGGCCACGGCCAAGACGGTGCGGCTCAGCGGGCATTGGCGGCTGGAGCGCGCCCTGATCCGCCGCCTGGCCCTCCGCACCTGGACGCGGGATCCGGGGAGCGCGGAACAACTGGTCCGGGCCGGGGCGAATGCCGTCTACGCGGGCAATCCCGTTATGGACCTGCTGGAGGATGGGGCCGTCAACCCGCCCCCCCTGCCGCCTGGTCCGGACGACGTTCCCCTCGTCCTGCTCCTGCCGGGCAGCCGGCTGAGGGCCTATCGGGACGTCAACCTGATCCTCGACGCTGCGGTGCGGCTCTCCGGGCTGCGGCGCTGCGCCTTTCGCATGGTGCTGGCGCCCACGCTCTCCCGCGAGAGGCTCGGCGCCTCCTGCGGGGGGGGGACCCTACGGGAGGACGAAGGGGGACCTGT
>NZ_CALHIQ010000149.1 GCF_938030725.1 uncultured Fretibacterium sp.
ATCCCCTGCAGTTGAAGCTGAAGGCCGATCTGGTCCGCGACGCCATGACGCGCATCGGCGGCTTTTCCCCCGACCTCCTGAATGGGCTGGAGTGCGTGCCCTCGCCCCAGAGCTGGGGCTACCGCAACAAGGCCTCCTTTCCCGTGCAGTCCATCCACGGGCAGATCGTCACGGGCTTCTACCGTGCGGGCACCCACCGGCTGGAGCGGCTTCAGGAGTGCCCCGTCAACGCTGCGCCCTTGAACGCCCTCTACCGTACCGTGCTGGGCGGCTTGAAGGACCTGCCCTTCGACGGCTACGACGAGCGGACGCAGGAGGGCAAGCTGCGCCACATCGTGATGCGCGCGGGCCTCAACACGGGCCAGACCCTCCTGTCCTTCGTCCTGAACGGACGCCTCGCCGCGCGGGGCATCAAGGCGCTGGCCGTCCTGGGCGCCAGAGCCCGCCCCACGACGCTGACGCTGAACCACAACTCGCGCCCCGGCAACGTCATCCTGGGCCCCCACACGGAGGCCCTGTCGGGAGACGGCCGCATTGCAGAGAAGCTGGGTCCATGGACCCTGGCCTTCGACACCACCTCCTTCTTTCAGGTGAACACGGCTCAGGCGGAACGCCTCTTCCGCTACGCCGTCCAGCAGGCGGAGGACGCGGGGGAGCTCCTGGAGCTCTACAGCGGCGTCGGCTCCATGACCTGTTACCTAACGGAGCGCGGCGCCGTCACCAGCGTGGAGGAATGGCGCAGCGCCGTGCAGATGGCGGAGCGCAATCTGAAGGCCAACGGCCTGAACGTGCGGACGCTCTGCGGCCGTGCGGAGGACGTGGTGGAGGAGCTTCACGGAGGCTATGGCGCCGTGGTGATGGACCCGCCGCGCGACGGCTGCGCCCGCCCGGTGCTGGAGGCCGTGGCCCGCTTCGGGGCGCCGCGGGTGGTCTACGTGTCCTGCAACCCCGCGACGCTGGCCCGCGACTGCAAGATTCTCTCCGGGCACGGCTACCGGCTTCAAACCGTCCGCGCCTTCGACATGTTCCCTCAGACGGCCCACGTGGAAACGGTCGTGCTGATGTCGCGGGGCAAGAATTGACAGGTCGTGCCGTATCGCGGGGCTTTTTGGGAAGGCAACCTCAGCGCTGTGGGCAAATTTTGACTTGGTTCAGCCTGACCTTTACCCTTGCGTGCAAATCAGTTCCTCACCTTGCCCGTGCTTTGCGTTCCTGTGGATTTGGGATTTCGCACAGAGGACATAGTAAACAAGAAGTTGAGAAAGATAAAAACTATGCAGTACAATGAACTACACAAAAAGGAGATGAATTTATGCCATTTTTTATTTTTAACAGAAGGAATAAGTCATCGTCGGAGACGCTTAAAAACGGGGATGTTATCAAGGTCGATCGGAAATTTTATTATCATTACGGAGTCTATGTTAACAAAGGCAAGGGCAAGGTTATTCACTATACTGGAGCTGAAGGCCCGAACGATTTCAAGGGCAAGGTGCGAGAGACATCTCTCAAGGAGTTTTTGAATGGGGCGTGTAAAGTGAAGGTTTGCCTTTTTCCAAAGGAATTGGACAACGTTGATCAACTTGGTCGTCTCCCCACAACTGAAGTACCCATTCCCTGCTCTCAAAGTGTTGCGCCAAACTTGGATTCATTCGAGAGAAATTCACTAAAAAGGTTGCTACGGTCCCTGTAGGAATGGTCAAAGAAAAAGAGAGCGTCAGGTTATCATCTCTACTCCGGCGAGGAGACCGTCAGACGGGCCAGAGGTGAATTGGGCAAGGAGGAATATAACCTTGTCACCAATAACTGCGAACACTTTGCAATATGGTGCAAGACGGGCCTAAAGGAATCTTCACAAATCAATAGATTGATAGATATTATATTGACTGAAGATGCTAGATTGTAAATCTGAAGGCGGAGATAGACGAACGATCCGTTTTTAAAAATTTCTCCTGCCCGAAGATTATTTCACTCGCGTTTCACATCCCAGCAAACGCAAGATATTCCTATCGCCTTGAGGAATTGACGTTATGGCCCTATAATGATGCGAAGGTCAAAAGCGCCCCGCCCTTTGTCGGGACGTCGGTCCGCTGCATGGCCCCAAGAAGGGAGGAAACATCTACAAAGGCAGCGTTTCCGGACCTGTGCTCTTGTTCGTCGGCTTTCGTCATCCGGGGGAGATCATCGCCCCGGCATTCTTCAAGGAGGTGCTGTACGTGGACTATGGCTTTTTGTCGCTGGTTCCGCCGGTGCTCGCCATCGCGCTGGCGGTGCTCACGAAGAACATCATCGTTTCCCTTTTCGTCGCCGTGTTCGTCAGCTCCGTGATCCTGGCAGACTGGAACCCCTTTCTCGGACTCACCCGCATGATCCACGATTACATGTTCAACGCCGTCGCAGAGGACATCAACATGCAGGCGCTTTTCATGATGGTGGTCATCGGTGGATTCGTCGCGCTCTTGACGAAGTCCGGCGGCGCCAGCGCTTTCACCTCGGCGGTCACGCGGCGCATCGACACCCGGGCCAAGTGCGAAACCGGCATCTGGCTCGGCGGGCTTGCCATCTGGTTTACCGATAACGGGAACTCCCTCATCGTCGGCCCCATCTTCGAGGCTCTGGCGGAGAAGCTTCGGGTGTCCAGGGAAAAGTTCTCCTACATCCTGGACTGCACCACCTCCCCCATCTGCGCCCTGATCCCCATCATCGGTTGGGGCGTCTACACCATGTCCCTGATTCAGCCGGAGCTGGACAAGGCAGGGATCACAACCTCGACGGACCTCAGCGTGTTCATGGCCGCCATTCCCCTGAACTTCTACGCCGTCCTGACGCTCTTCATGGCCGGACTGATGGCCGTCACGCAGTGGGACTACGGCCCCATGCTCAGGGCGCAGAACAGGGCGATGAAAGCGGGCGAAACCATTCGTGCTGGCGGTACCCCCATGCGGGCGGAGGCTCAGGCCGACGACCTGCCGGCAGGCGTGACCCCGAAGATCTACACCATGGTGGTTCCCCTCGTCGTGCTCCTGACCGTCATGTTCTCGTACCTGACTTACAAAGGCCTCTGGCACACCAAGGTAGCCGGATCGGAAATCCGAACGGGCGTCGCAGCAGGATTTATGGTCGGGACCATCGTCCTGATCGTCATCTGCGTCCTGGAAAAGATCTTCAGCTTCAACCGCTGCCTCAGCATCATCAGCGGCGGCTGGGCCAACATGATGTTCATGTGCGTGGTGCTGGTCCTGTCCTGGTCCCTGTCCGGCGTTTCCAGCGCGATGGGCACGGCGGGCTACCTCCTCCGCGTCACCGAGGGCTGGCTCAACCCCTCCATCCTGCCCCTTCTCCTCTTCCTCATCGGCGCCATCATGTCCTTCGCCACCGGGACCTCCTGGGGCACCATGGCCGTCCTGTTCCCCATCGGGCTTCCCATGGCCATCAGCCTGAACGTGTCCCTTCCCCTGACGTCAGCAGCCATCATCAGCGGCGGCCTGTACGGCGACCACTGCTCGCCCATCTCCGACACCACCATCCTGGCGTCCATCGGCGCGGCCTCCGACCACATCGACCACTTTGAAACCCAGATGCCCTACGGAACCACCTGCGCAGCGATCAGTGGCGTCCTGTTCCTCGTCGCCGGATGGCTCCCCAGCGCAATCATGCTCGTCCTCGGCGCAGTGGCGCTGACCGCAACGGTCTACGTCCTGCACAAGGCGTCCGTCCGTAAGATAGGACAGATCAGAGTGCCCGGCGGTGAAGCGGGAAAAAACCTCTGAAAGGACAACGGTAAGATGCCGAACATAGCGAAAACGATGATCGACCTGGACGCTCAGCTAGCACACGGACAGGAGATGGCCAACGTCAAGGCCATTCCCGGCGAGCGATGGTTCCCCCTGGAAACCCGCATCGAGGAGGACTTCAAGGAGTTCTGGGGGGGCGATTGGGGCTGCTCCTCGGAGTACTCCAGGCTGAGGTCCGTCCTGCTCCACAGGCCGGGCAAGGAGGTCGAGGGCTTTGACCCGGGGGCGGTCCGCTTCCGAGAGGCAGTGGACCCCGAGAAATTCCGCAGCCAGCACGACGCTCTGGCGCAGTACTACAGGGACCACGGCATCCAGGTGTTCTACACCCCCGGCGTCCGTGAGGACCGGCCCAACGCCGTGTTCTGCAGGGACAAGCTCTTCATGACGCCGGAGGGCGCCATCATCTGTCGCCTGGGCATGGCGGAGCGCCGCGGCGAGGAGCGCTACGTGGCGCAGGCCTGCGCCGACCTGGGCATCCCCATCGTCAAGACCATCGCCGGAGATGGGCTCTTCGAGGGGGCCAACGCCATGTGGGTGGACCGACGCTGCGTCATCCTCTCCCTGTCGGTACGGGCCAACCGCAGCGGCTATGACCAGATGGCGTCGGAGCTGACCCGACAGGGGGTGACCGACATCATCCCCATGCAGATACCGTACGGGCACTGCCATATCGACGGCCTGCTGAACATCGCGAGCGAGGACACCGTACTGCTCCACGCCATGCAGGTCCCCTACGAGGTGGTGGACCGGCTGAAGAAGAAAGGCTTCAATGTCCTGGAAACGCCCTCCCTGACCGAAACGAAATACGGGTACGCCACGAACTTCGTAGCCATCGACAACGGTCACGTCGTCACCAGCAACCAGGCACCCCAGGCCGTGGAGCTTTTGGAGAGAAACGGCATCCAGGTCGACGTGCTCGACCTTTCGGAGCTGAACAAGGGCCGAGGGAGCGTCCACTGCATGACGGCATTCCTCAAGAGGGACTGACGCCGGCTCTCAGGCCGAGCGGTGCAGGTGATCTGAAAATCGTGTGATAGTGATGAAGGAGGACGCTCAATGGCTTTATGGGCTGGAAGGTTTGAGAAGGACATGGACCAACTCGTCAAGGAGTTCAACGCCTCCATCGGCTTCGACGTGAGGGCATACCGCGAGAACATCGAGGGGAGCATCGCCCACGTCACCATGCTGGCGAAACAGGGCATCGTGACGGAGGCCGAACGGGATGCGATCGTCGCCGGCCTCGAGAGGATTCGCGAGGGGCTGGATGCCGGAACGATCCGCTTCACCGTGGAGGACGAGGACATCGCCATGGGCGTGGAGGCTCGCCTCATCAAGGATACGGGAGACGTCGGCAAAAAACTCCACACCGCCAGGAGC
>NZ_CALHIQ010000150.1 GCF_938030725.1 uncultured Fretibacterium sp.
GCAACATGAGCTTCCTGCTGCGTGAGGCGGAGGTCTGGCGTGAGCTTGGCCTGATCAGCGCGGAGCAGGCGGACGGCATCCGCGGCCTGTACTCCGCGAGGCGGGGCAGGCTTCAGAACGCGCTGCTGGGGCTTGGCGGAACGCTGGTGGGGTTGGGGGTGCTCAGCTTCGTCGCGGCGAACTGGCTCGACATGTCCCGCCTTCTGCGCACGTTTCTGATCCTTGCCGGCTATGCGGCGTCCCTCGCTGCCTCCTGGGGGTGCCGGGAGAGGTTCCCCCGCACCTCCCGCGCGTTTCTGCTCGTCGGGAGCTTTATCTACGGCGGCGGCATCTTCCTGATAGGGCAGATGTTCCATCAGGGCGGGGAGTGGCGCTCCGCCCTGGGATGGTGGATTGCGGGCCTGATCCCGACCGTCGGACTCTTTCGCGACCGCTGGCAGGCCGTCCTGCTGCAGGGGCTTACGGCCCTCTACCTCCTGTTTGACCCCCTGTTGCACCCCGGACGGGTGTGGGATGCCGTCACATGGGGGAGCACCCCGCTTTGGGACTGCCTTGAGCCCTTCCTGAGGAATCCGGACGAGCTCCTCATCGTGGCGGCCCTGTGGGGGCTGTGGCACCTGTGCGGCGGACGAATCGTCTTTCGCCTCAACGTCCTGCTGTCGCTTCTGCTGCTTGGGGAGAGGTTTCAAGAGGACTTCGGCGACGACATCGCCCTGCTGGCCCTGGCCCTTGCGGGGCTCGCGCTGTCCCTTCTGGCGCCGCGCGGCGAGGACCGGCCCCTGCGGAGCGACCTGGCGGACATCGGCCTCCTGACGGCGGGGGCCTTCGGGCTCCTGCTGACCTGGCCCGATCTGTGGGCCTGGACGGGTGGGGCGCACTTTGCGTCCGCCCTTGCCCTTGTGGATGCGGCCGTGGTGGCGGTCCTGATGTTGTTGAACCTGGGGCGAAGACGCGGCGTCAGCATCCTCTTCCTTCTGCTGCTGATCGCCCGCTACTTCTTTGACGACTTCCTGAGGTTCACGTCCAAGGCCTGGGTTTTCTCCATCGCCGGGGCGGCCCTCCTTGCCCTGGGCTTTCTTCTGGAGCGGCGCCTGAGGCGCGGGGAGGGCAACCCTGAGGAGAAAGGCGGTGACGACAGGACATGAGGAGTTCCCTTCGCTACCTCGCGGCGGCCGTCCTGCCGCTTGGCGTGCTGTTGTGGCTGCCCCTTGAGCCGCTTTGCGTCCTGACCTGGGGGCGTGAAATCTGCCTTGCCGCCCGCCCCATCGACCCGCGTGACCCCTTTCGGGGCGATTACGTCGCGCTTGAGGTGAACGCCGCGTCGGTGCCCGAGGCCGCCTTTCAGCCAGCTTCCGCGCTGTCGGCTTTCGACAGGGAGTGTTTCGTGACGCTTATTCCGGAGCCGTCGGGCCTGTGGGGCCCCTCCCTGGTGACCCTGGTGGAGCCAGAGGACGGGGTGTACCTGCGGGGACGGATCGACTTCAGAAAGGTCGGGAGCATGGTTCACGTCGACCTTGGGGATGGGCTGAGGCGTTTCTACGTCCCGGAGGGCACGGGACAGGCTCTGGAGCGCGCGGCCCGGGACGGAAAAAACTACCGGGCGACGGTGCGGATCCTGCGGGGCAGAGCGGTCATCGTTTCGCTGGACGTGGCGCCGTGAGGACGTTCAATCGTGATTTTTGACGCTTTGATGCAGAGGGGTTGTTGATTTGAGTTCTTTGTCGAGTTCTTTGATCGTTGACGCGCATTACGACCTTTTGATGGACGTGGCCCGCCTGCGCCGCCAGGGGGAGACGCAGGTCATCGAGAGGTTCTACCTGGACGACCTCCGCGCTGCGGGCGTGAACGTCCTCGTCTGCTCGCTCTTCGTCTCAAACGAGTACATCCCGGAGATGGCCCTGCGCGTCGCGCTGGAGCAGATCGGCAACCTGCACGCGGAGATGCGGGAATCTCCGGGGAAGTTCGCCCTCTGCCGGACCGCGGCGGAGGCCCGGCGCGTCGTGGAGGGCGGAGGGATCGCCCTCTTCCTCTCCTTTGAGGGGGTCGATCCCCTGGGGGCCAGCCTGCAACTGTTGTCCGTCTTCTATGAGCTCGGGGTCCGCCTCATCGGGCTCACCTGGAGCCGGCGCAACTTTGCGGCGGACGGCTGCCATTTTCGCCCCCTGGAGGAAGGACAGCCTGGCGGCCTGACCGCCTTTGGCGTCGCCCTCCTGAAGGAAGCGGAGCGCCTCGGGATGATCGTGGACGTCAGCCATCTGAACGACGTCGGCTTTGAGGACGTGTTCCGTTTCTTTGGCGGGCCCATCATTGCCTCCCACTCCAACAGCCGGTCCGTCTGTCCCGTCGCGCGAAACCTGACGGACGACCAGATCCGCAGGCTGGCGTCGCGCGGCGGCGTCATGGGGCTCAACAACTCGACGTCCTTTGTGCGTCAGGGTGACTTTCCTCCGGACGAGCCCAGGTGGCGCGGCCTTTTGAATCATGCCCATCACATCGTTGACCTCGTGGGAGAGGAGCACCTGGGGCTTGGGCTGGACCTCTGTGAGTTCAGCAAGCCTGAGGACTGCCGAACCCACAGCGTCTTTCCGACGTACCGGCACGTCGTCCCCTTCGTCGAGGCGCTGCGCCGGGAGTTCCCGACACAGGCTGCGAAGGGAATCCTGGGTGGAAACTGGATGAGGGTTCTGGAGAACCTGGGCTGACGAGGGGCCCGATGTGCGAGACGTGATTTTAGAGCGATTTGTTTGGCGGTTTTGGCAATGTAGTGGTAAGATAAGCTTTGACTAGACGTTCACGTCCGAGTGCCCTCGCAGGTAGCGCAGGGGCATTTGTCGTTCAGGAAACGAGGGGTCTGCATGCAGGAAGTTAAAAAGGTTACAACTGAGGTCGGCACAAACGAATGGCAGCTTGTCGTCTTTGTCCTGGGGGACCAGTCCTTTGCGATCAACGTCGATAAGACAAGAGAAATCCTGCGATGGCCCGGATGCCGTGCGATCCCTGACGCGCCGGCGGCCCTGATTGGGATCACCTCGGTGCGTGGGGAGGTCCTGCCGATGGTTGACCTGCGCGTCTTCCTTGGGATTCAGCCGATGACCCCCATAGAGCAGAGCAAGGTCATCATTGCGGAGTTCAACGAGGTCAAACTGGGCTTCGTCGTCGATGCCGTGGAGAGGATCTACCGCATCAAGTCCGAGGACCTCGACTCCACCATGACGGGGAAGTACCTTGGGGACTGG
Organism: uncultured Fretibacterium sp.; assembly: GCF_938030725.1. GTDB lineage: Bacteria > Synergistota > Synergistia > Synergistales > Aminobacteriaceae > Fretibacterium. The sequence goes on from NZ_CALHIQ010000150.1 coordinate 3,237, forward strand.
ATCCTTTACGTCATCAAGCGGGATACCCGCAACGTCCTGCTCCTCGACTACGAGGCCATCGTCCAGACGATCAGCCCTCAGCTCGTGATCCAGCACAACGCGGCGGATTCGGCGAAGACCAGGGCTATGCTGGAGGAAGTCGGACGCCCGGCGGATTATCACATCATCGTTGCGGAGGACTCGCCCCTGATCCGAAAGCAGGTCGAAGACGCCCTCACCGCCAGCGGCTTCACGAACCTGAAGATCTGTCCGGACGGGAAGGTGGCCTATGACGCCATCGTCAGGGAGAGGGAAGACTGCGACCTCCTGATAACGGACGTGGAGATGCCCCGGCTGGACGGGCTGACGCTGACCCGCCGAATCAAGGAGAACGTGGAGACGAAGAACATCCCCGTCGTCGTGTTCTCCTCAATCATGGCGAACGACATTAAGAACAAGGCCGCGAGCGTCGGCGCGAACTATCAGGTCACGAAGCCCGAGATCAACCAGCTGGTGGAGTGCGTCGTGAAGGTTATCAAGGAGAAGGCGGAAAAGCGGGCCGCGGTGGGAGAATAGGCTGCCCCAGCGGCGACGCGCCGGCAGAACGCCGCTTCGGTGAAAATGCCGTTCCATATCAGCACAAGGCGTCCTTGCCTTGTGCCGCGTTTCGTTTGAAGCGGTCCCCCGGAAGCGCCCGCGGAAAGCCGTGTCGACGGGGAGGCAAAAATCCCGTCAACGCGGCCCCAGTGCAAAACGAAAAGAGGTCGCCTTGCTGCCCTACTGGAATTCGGACCTGGCTCTGGAAATTGCCCCGTGGTTTCCCCTCGGCGTGGACTATCAGCCGATCTCGATCAACCGTCTTTACAGCCCACAGCTGAGGCAGATCGCTGCCGGCTGTCTTGAGCTGGACAGCGAGTTCTTCTTCATGTCCTCCCCGAGGGCGGGGTGCATCGGGAGCCTGGTGAGGGATAACTTTTACAGGGATGAGCCCTGCAGCTTTCTGACATTGGGCTTCCTGATGATTTTGGGGTATTCCCCGCGCATGGAGCGCCTGGTTGGGTCCCTCTTGAAGGGGCCGGAACGCAAGATGCTCTCCGCCGGAGTCGCGTTTTGTTCCCTATGGAACGACAGCATCTTGCTGGGGTCGATGAAGGTCATCGCGGTGGTGAGCGAGGAGGCCTTCTTCGACGAGGCGGATTTTCTGAATGGCTTTGAAAAGCTGCTCCTTGAGGCGAAGGGAAAGGACGAAGTCCCCTTTTTTGCCGAGAAGTTTGGGTACCGCCGCTTCTGTGTACCCTATGAGACGGACGACCCCCTGCAGCTCAGCATCCGCCAGCTGCTTTACGAAATGGAGTTCGCGGAGACGAGGCAGATGGTGGGCCCTTCCCCGGAGAGTCGGTTTCCGCAGTTTTTAGGATGACGTTAGAAGGGGCTTGCAGCGGTCAAGCGCCGCGATTTGGAGAGCATGCCCCTGAGAAAAACTGGAGGTATGGCTGTGCAGGACGATAGAGAGCCGCTGGAGAAGACTGACGATACCCCGCAGAACGAGGCGGCGTACCTGGGAAAGGTGCGCAACCTGGTCCACGAGGGACAGGGACGCGGCTTTGTGACCAATCGCGACATCGAGAGGCATATTCCCGTGGAGGCGTGGGACTCCGATACGCTGGACAACATCCTGAGCAACCTTCAGGAGATGGGGATCGAGGTCGTCGAGGAGGAGAAGCTGGACAAGATATCGCCGACCACCGCCGGACACGATGAGTTTATCCCTGCGCTGGACGGGGACCTGGGCAAGCTGGACGACATCCCCCTGACGGACCCGGTGAGGATGTACCTGCGGGAGATCGGGAAGGTCCCGCTCCTGACGGCTGCCGAGGAGGTCCAACTGGCAAAGCAGATGGAAGAGGGCAACGTCAAGTCGAAGCAAAAGCTGATAGACGCCAACCTCCGCCTCGTCGTCAGCATCGCGAAGAAGTATATCGGCCGTGGGATGCTCTTTCTGGACCTCATTCAGGAGGGCAACTTGGGGTTGATCCGGGCCGTCGAGAAGTTCGATTACCGACGTGGCTTTAAGTTCAGCACCTACGCCACGTGGTGGATCCGGCAGGCGATCACGCGGGCCATCGCGGACCAGGCGCGGACCATCCGCGTTCCCGTCCACATGGTGGAAACCATCAACAAGATGGTGCGCGTTTCGCGGCAGCTGGTGCAGCAGTTGGGGAGGGAGCCGACGGACGAGGAGGTCGCGCGCGAGATGAGCATCGACCCGTCCCGGGTGGAGGAGATTCGCCGCATCTCGCAGCTCCCGATCTCCCTGGAAACGCCCATCGGCGAGGAGGAGGACAGCCAGTTGGGCGACTTCATCGAGGACCATGAGCTGCCCAGCCCCGACGAGGCCGCGGCAGGGCACCTCCTGCACGAGCAGATCGAGGAGATGCTCTCGAACCTTTCAACCCGCGAGCGGGAGGTCCTGCACTTCCGTTTTGGGCTTGAAGACGGACATTCCTACACCCTGGAGGAGGTGGGACGCAAATTCAACGTGACCCGGGAACGCATCCGGCAGATCGAGGCCAAGGCGCTTAGAAAGCTTCGCCAGCCCAGCCGGAAGCTGAAGGATTTCCTGGATTAGAGGGCCTTCGGGTCCTCGGCGCTGTTGTGAGTGTGCTCTGGCTCTCGTGATGTGGTTCGGAGGCGATGTGATTGCAAAGGATGAGGAATATCCACGTTCTGTTGTTGGCTGCATTGATGGTTTTCTGTCTCGCCTGCACGGCGCCTGGGGCAGTTCGCCCACGGCGCAGCGCTACGCGCGACACTCAGGCCAAGGCGGCTGCCGCACGGGCGGCGGAGGAAAAGCTGACGGGCGACGTGGGCCGGGGATCGGACCTGGCCGCGATTGGTACCCCGAAAAAGGCGGCCACTACCTTTACGGGCTTCCCAGCAGGGACGCTTCCGGGAAACGGTGGAAGGAGTGCTGCAGTCAGTCCCAGGGCAGAAACGATGGAAAGCGACGTGGCCCCCTCTCGGGTCGCGCTGGTGGGCGATCCTCTCATCGCCCCGATCAGCGATTCGAACGTGGGCGACAAGCTGGATAAGATCGTCGCGATTGCGGACCACGTGGGCTACACCCTCGTGATGCGACCGCGGTACCGGCCCCGCTCCCTTCTGGAGCCGCCCTATTCCTATTACCTGATGCGAGGGAAGCGCAGGCTAAAGACGCTCTTTTTTGACCGACAACTGAAGCTGGTCCTGATGAACTGACGCGGGCCCATGGAATGAGCGTCCGCTTCACGAAGACCGTGAAAAATGCAAGACGGGGGATCGCCCTCTCCAGGAAGTTCAAACACCGCTTTCTCGGGGCTGTGGCGCTCCTCCTTCTGCTGTTACTTCTTGCCACGCTGCTCGTGTGGTGGCAGGAGGACGGGTTCCGGGGGTCCTTCTGGGGGGCCTTCTGGAGCGTCCTCTTCACGTTGATCGGGCAGGGCGAGTTTGCGTCCCATCCCAATACCTTCGTGGGGCGCATCATCGTCTTTTTCCTCTCGATCTTTGGCGTAGCCCTCTTTGGAGTTGTCTTCGCGGAGGTGATGCAGCGCCTGATCAACAGCCGGTTGAAGGAGATGTTGGGGATGAGTACCTGCAAATTTCAGGGGCACGCCGTGATCTGCGGCTGGAACACGCGCGGACCGTACCTCGTGCGGCAGCTCATGGCCTCGGGGAGCGAGATTGCCGTCGTGGCCGAGGAGCGGCCGACGGGCCTTCATGCCGACGTGTTCTTCGTTCAGGGCAACCCATCGGACAGGGGTTCCCTGCTCAAGGCGGGGGTCGAGCGCGCCAGAGCGGCGGTCATCCTCTGGGACCCGAAGTTCGGGGACGACGACTCACGGGCCATCCTGACGGGCCTGGCCGTAGAGAGCGCCGCGCCGCAGATATACTCCGTCATGGAGCTCCACAACCCGGAGAACGAGCGCTATGCCCGCTACGCGCACGTGGACGACATCCTCTACACGGACAGCCTCATCGCGGACATCACGGGGATCTGCACGCACTTCGAGGGCATCTCCTCTTTTATCAAGGACATCCTCTCTACCTCGGACGACGGACACAGCTTCGCCTCCTTCGACGTGCCCCCGGAGTTTGAAGGAAGGACGATGGAGGCGCTCTTCGCCCACTTCCGCGCTCAGGGAACGCTGCCCGTCGGCGTGATCGTCCCGCCCGCGGAAGACCGGGAAGCTCTGGTCTCTCAGTGGGTTTCCCACGTGGACC
>NZ_CALHIQ010000151.1 GCF_938030725.1 uncultured Fretibacterium sp.
CAGCGATGCGCTTGAGCAGCGGCTCCGTGTGCGCGTCGTTCGTGCAGAAGAACGCTGTGTCCTTGCCGTACTTTTCGAGCCATGTGGGGACCTTTTCCAAGATGAACTGCTGCGCGCCAGCCACCCCCACGTCGCTCGTCGGGTCCGGCGCCGTTTCAAAGACAAACTGGAGGCCGAGGTCTTTACAGACTACCTCCATGATGGCGCGGCGGCGTCCCAGCATCTCGTAACTCATGTGCCGGGGGAAGGAAATGTGGACGAAAGTCTTCGCCCCCATCTTCTTTGCACCGAGGGGGATCGTATAGCCGCGACTGATGTTGTCCTTGCTTATGGCCTTGTCCGCCGCAGCCGTAATGACTGCGGGATCTTCATGTGACGATCCTGCGAAGAGGAGGATGTCGGGACGCTTTTCGCGTATGCGGCGAAAAGCCTCAGTCGTCCCGGGCACCGCTGCATTGACCACGATGACCTTCATCTGAGGGTCGTCCGCCAATCCCAGCAGTTGTCCGACGGTCGTCTCCATCTCCGACATAAAATTATCCGGGTACGTGATGTGGGTTATCATTCCGCCCTCAGCCGTATTCCCGTACTTCTGAATCAAGAGCTCGGCTCCGCGCAGATCATCCTCCGCCTGAGATACGGTGCCCGTCATGATCCCAATGTGAAAGGGGACCTCCGCTGTTGCCTCAATATTCCAAACGAATACGAAACAGAAAAGCAAACTCAGCAATACGACGAATTTCGACCTCATTCTTTGAAATGCCTCCGCTCTTTTGAAGATGTCATCAAGTTTGCACAACGTTTATATGCTATAGCATAGCGTCATCCTTGTCAAGGATTATTCTGTTACCTTGCGGTCTTTCGTGGCCCTGTACGCTAAGGCACAGGATACTTTCTCGCCCGTTGTTGTTTAGGATGTCGCCTGCGTGGATTGATGGTGACAACTCATCCCCTTCCCATTCAGAAAAAAAGGACCAGCTTCGGCGCAGACTCTCCTTCGCTGTTTGTGCCCGTCAAACCCATTTACCAAGAATAACTGCCCTTGGAGGAAGACTTTAAAGCGACCGACATACTCCCGAATCCACCGACTGGACGACTTTAACGAAGCTCAAGCTCCGACGTTTTACAGGTTACGCCAACTCTGATCCTGCACCCTTCCGGTACGGCAAAAAACGCGAAAAACCACCCTGTCGTAGGTTAAAATTTTGCCTGTTTTTTGGGATGCTACGTCCCACTGCCTGGGCACGGCGCACGTTGCTCACTGGTCGTTTGCTGATGCGGTCTTTACCTTCGCTCATCTCCTGATGGTGTGTTTTGATTGTAATCGTAAGAAATTAAGCGGTAGAAAAGTGCTATGATAAGCGAGCTGTTAATCCCCTTGGTGGTGTTCACCTCGCGGCCCTTGAGAGTTACTTAACAGCGATGAGCTTAATATAAAGATATGCGAAATCTAAGTATTTTTGCCATTGTGATTTTTAATGATAGATGTAAACTTCATTTCATTAATTAATCGCAGTTTTTTATCTGATATCTTGCCGAGGGGTGTGGAATGTATGCTGCCCACTGCTTCATATACGCGAAGTCTGGCCGAATATCTGCACGGCATGCGATTTGAAAACTTTAGCCAGCACGTTGTCGATATGGCAAAAATGTGTGTGGAGGATTTTATCGGGGTTGCCATCGCAGGTTCTGTCAAGAAAGAATCGGGTATCTGGCAGAAGTATTATGCTGACAAGCCATCCGCTCCTCAGGCTTCCCTTTTCAAGCCCGGCTTTTCGATGACGAGCGTGGAACACGCTGCAGCGTTGAATGCCGTTTTTGGGCACGTCATGGATATGGACGACGTGCATAACACATCCATAACTCACCTCGCAGTTATTACGATCCCAACTGCTTTTGCGCTTGGTCAGAGCCTCAGGAGCGGTCAGGATGTCATAGAGGCCATTGTTGCGGGCTACGAGGCCGGCGCCAGGATCGGCGAAGCGATAAATCCATCCTCCTACTATTACTGGCACACCACTGCGGTCGTGGGGTCCTTCTCCGCTGGCGTGGCTGCCGCGAAACTCCTGAAACTTTCTGAGGATGAGTTTGTTAATTGCCTGGCTTCCGCAGGAACGCAGGCGGCGGGGCTCTGGGAGTTCATCGTCACCGGTGCCATGAGTAAGGTCCTTCACACCGCCCACGCAAACCTGGCCGGCATACGCTCTGCGGAGCTTGCGAAGTTGGGCTTTACAGGAGCGCCTGCAATCTTGGAGGGAGACCGCGGCTTTGTGAAGGCAGTCGCCCCAGAATATAACTTGGAGTGCCTGACTCGCGATTTTGGGGAAGGGTACGCGATAGAGAAAAATTCATTCAAACCATATGCCTGTTGCCGGCATATTCACTCCGCCGCCTATGGCGTTGAGAGGATTCTGGCGGAGCACTCCATAAATCCAAAGGATATAGAGTCTATTGTGGACGAAACCTATGAGGCTGCATACCAGACAGCGTGTGACCCGCAACCTGAATCGCCCTACGCGGCCAAGTTCAGTATTCAGTTCTGTATTGCTGCGAAGCTCCTGCTGGGGAGTTTAAATGATGAAGTCTTCACGGAGGAAAATATTAGGGATTCGGATATTCAGAGCTTGATTCGGAAGATAGACGTCATAGTGAATCCTGATTTCAATGAAGAATTTAAGGCCGATCCTACCAAATGGATACACTGCTTGACGCTGCGTCTGCGCAGTGGTGAGATCATTATTAAGCGAATAGAATATCCCATCGGGGATTTTAAAAATCCGTTTGACTCCGCAGCGGCGGACAGAAAGTTTCGCTCTCTTACCGATGCGATGCTGGACAGCGCCACGTCGGATAAGCTGCTTCAAAGGATTCACCTGTTGGAAAAAGTAAGCGATATGGGTGAGATTTTTCTTTAACGGGGGGCTATCATGGAAAATCATGGGAAGAAAGAGGCGGTTAGGGAGGCTGTACTGCGTGCTGTCACGGAAATTTCCGAAGACGTCAAGGCGCTCCTTGCCGAGGCGCTGGATCGGGAGACGAACGCGACGGCCGTCAGCATGCTCTCGTCGATGCTGGACAATCTCGACATCGCGAAGAAGCAGGATAAAGCGGTCTGTCAGTCTCCGGGCTATCCAACGATATGGGTGTATTTCAGTGATGGAGGCTTCCCCACCTATATGCATGACGCCATCACAGACGCCCTTGGCGAAGCTACGGAAAGGGGATATCTTCGCCCCAGCATAGTGGATCCGCTGACGCGTCACAATCCTGGGGACAACACTGGCGATGGCGTGCCCAATATCGAGTACAGATACTGTCCTGGCCAGAAATACGTTGACATGATAATCAGCTTTAAAGGGTGTGGCGCTGAGTTGGGAAACGCAATGAAGATATTTACCCCGGCCACGCTGAGGCTGGACAAGGACTATTTGGGGCTGAAGCGTTTTGTCCTAGAGACGGTCGTGGGCGCAGGGGGAAAACCGTGTCCACCTTTTGGCATCGGCATCGGCATCGGCGGACAGATGGACGTCGCCGCCAAAATAAGCCGCGAGGTTATAAGCACGCGGAAGTGGAATGACAGCAATTCTGACGCGTTGTTGAATCGTATGGAGACGGAATTAAAGGACAATATAAACGCCTTGGGGCTTGGAGCCGCGGGAACGGGGGGGGACACGGTGTGCCTGGCCGTCAAAATAGGGAAGGCTGCTACGCATACCGCTATTGCCCCTGTCGCCATTAATTTTCACTGTTGGGTGGCTCGCCGTGCTGGTATCAGGCTCCACGATAGCGGAAAAGTCGAACGTATCCTTTAATTAAGGCTGGGATGGACTGGAGATAGGCCATGGACAAAAGAGTTATTACAATCCCTGTAAAAGACGAGGACGTGCTTTCTCTGAGACTCGGTGATGTGGTTTATTTGACGGGCCATATCTTTACTGCCAGAGACATGGTTCATTTAAAACTGCGAGAGCTTTATGACGCCGGAGAACCCTTTCCGAAGGATTTTCAGGGCGCCGTGATCTTTCACGCCGGCCCCGTCTGCCTTAAAAAAACGGATGGAAGCTGGCAGTTGAACGTCATTGGCCCTACGACCAGCATTCGCATGGAACCTCATGCGGACTTTGTCGGTCGCTTGGGCGTCAGAGTTTTAATCGGCAAGGGAGGCATGGGCGAAGATACTCTGAAAGCCTGCGAGAAATACGGGTACGTATATCTCCAAGCCGCTCCCGGATGTGCTGCGAAACTGGGGCAGGGGATCAAATCGGTTTATGACGTGCACTGGTTTGAACTTGGGATGCCTGAGGCTTTGTGGGATCTGGAGGCCGAGGAGTTCGGCCCGCTTGTTGTCGGAATGGATGCGCACGGGAACAGCATCTATAAAGATCTCATGAAGACTGCGCTTAAAAGACTGGAACAGATTTATCCTGAGTGAAATCTCAGTTGCCATTAGTGAGGAGGGATGTTATGGAATTCCGCATAGAACACGATTCCATGGGTGAAATTAAGGTCCCCGCGGACAAGTACTGGGGTGCTCAGACCGAGCGGAGCTTTGAAAACTTCAAAATAGGCGTTGAAAAAATGCCGCAGGAAATTATTGAGGCGTTTGCCTATCTGAAGTGGGCTGCCGCGACCGCTAACTTGCGTCTCGGAAAGCTTGATGAGAAACAGGAACGAATTATATCGCAGGTCTGCGGCGAAATTTTGGAGGGAAAACTTGACGGCAACTTCCCCCTGGCTGTATGGCAGACCGGCAGCGGCACTCAGTCCAACATGAACGTCAACGAGGTTATAGCCAACAGGGGCAACGAGATTGCTGGGGCAAAGCTCCTACACCCGAACGATCACGTCAACATGTCCCAGAGTTCCAACGACACGTTCCCGACGGCGATGCACATCGCTGCGTCGATATGCATTCAGGATAAGCTCCTGCCCGCTATTGATCTTCTCTCGGCGACATTCGAGCGCCTGATCAAGGAGAATGAGGGGATAATCAAGACTGGCCGCACGCACCTTCAGGACGCGACGCCCATCTCGTTCCCGCAGGAAATCAGTGGCTGGAAAGGGATGCTGGACAACGTCCATTCCATGCTGGAGCTTGCCCTGCCAGGGCTCTGCAGACTCGCGTTGGGTGGCACGGCTGTAGGCACGGGCTTGAACGCTCCCGCAGGATTTGGTGAATTGGCCGCCGAGATTCTTTCAACAATGACTGGGAAAAAATTCAAGTCGGCCACCAATAAGTTCCACTCTCTTACGAGCAAGGACGAGCTCGTCTTTGCCCACGGTGCGATGAAGGCTCTAGCCTGTAACATGATGAAGATAGCTAATGATGTCCGATGGCTGGCCTCTGGCCCCAGATGCGGGCTGGGTGAGATATTCATTCCGGAGAACGAGCCCGGAAGTTCTATCATGCCAGGCAAGGTAAATCCCACACAGTGCGAGGCCGTCACCATGGTGGCAGTGCAGGTCATGGCAAACGATGTGGCCGTGGGAATGGCTGCTTCACAAGGCAATTTTGAGCTAAACGTGTTCATGCCGGTCTGCATTTACAATTTTCTTCAGTCTGCCAGGCTCCTGACAGACTCCCTGAAATCCTTCAATGACCGTTGTGCCGTCGGGATAAAGGCCAACAGGCAGAAAATGAACGAGAACCTTCACCGTTCCTTGATGCTCGTGACGTGTCTCAATCCCTATATTGGTTATGAAAATGCTGCAAGAACGGCAAAAAAGGCCTTCATGGAAAATATTTCCCTGAAGGAGGCCTGTGTTGGACTTGGGTTTCTTACGCCGGAAAAATTCGACGAGGTGTTTAAGCCTGAAAAAATGGTTTAAAACAACGATAAGGAATTTTAAATTAAAAGTAGAAGTTATGGTTTGTTTGAGAAAGGAAGGCGTCGAGCGTGGATTACGCGAAGGAATCACTGCGGCTTCACAAAAAGTGGGGAGGTAAGATCGAGGTCGTGGCTACTGTGCCTGTGGCTACGAAAGAGGACCTATCTCTGGCCTACACACCTGGCGTGGCCCAGCCCTGCCTTGAAATCCAGAAGGACACGGACAAGAGCTACACGCTCACGCGTCGCCACAACCTGTGCCTCGTCGTCACGGACGGCAGCGCGGTGTTGGGGCTCGGCGACATCGGGCCGGAGGCTGGGATGCCAGTTATGGAAGGCAAGTGCGTGCTCTTCAAGGCCTTTGGAGGCGTTGACGCGTTTCCCCTGTGCGTCAAGACGAAGGACGTCGACAAATTCGTCGAAACCGTCTGCAATATATCGGGTTCGTTCGGCGGAATCAACCTTGAGGATATAGCTGCTCCGCGCTGTTTTGAGATTGAGCGCAAACTGAAGGAGAAGTGTGACATTCCGATCTTCCACGACGACCAGCACGGCACGGCTGTTATAACTTTGGCTGGTCTCATGAACGCGCTTAAGGTTGTGGGCAAGGAGTTGGATGAAGTCAAAATCGCGATAAGTGGTGCAGGGGCCGCGGCCATAGCCATAGCGAAGCTGCTCCTGAGCGCCAGGGCGAAGGATATCACGCTTTGTGACAGGACGGGTGCTATTTACAAGGGCCGCGGCAAGGGCATGAACTGGATTAAGGAGGAGATAGCCGAGGTCACGAACCCAAGTAAAATAAAGGGTACGCTCGCGGACGCGATGAGGGGAGCAGACGTATTTATCGGGGTTTCTGCCCCGAACAGTGTGAGTCAGGATATGGTGCGCAGTATGGCGAAGGACGCGATTGTATTCGCCTGCGCGAACCCAACGCCAGAGATATTCCCTGATGACGCAAGAGCTGCAGGGGCGCGGGTGATATCGACTGGCCGCAGCGACTTCCCGAACCAGATCAACAACGTGCTGGCGTTCCCTGGCATATTCAGGGGGGTGTTCGACGTGCGCGCCAGCGACATCAACGAGGAGATGAAGGTGGCGGCAGCCCACGCGCTCGCCAGTCTGATACCTGAGGGCGAACTCAACGAGAACAATATCATCCCTGAGGCGTTCAACTTAAAGGTCGGTCCGGCGGTAGCCAAGGCAGTGGCTGAAGCTGCGCGAAAATCCGGTGTGGCACGGATTTGAGACCAGTATCTGAATAAATCGCGAAATTTAATGACGTGGGCGGATTCACTACCGAGGTTTTTAGCAAAAGCTGGCTGGATGCCAAGGCTGGGGGCTTTGACGCCGTCGGTCATCTGCACCCTTTCTTGGATGAGCCGCGTAGTCAGCCTTATAAGGGTACGTACGCTTCCATGATCTCAGAGGCGGTGGATCGTGTGGGCAAGATTCGGGCGATGACAGGTGGTAGTATCGATTTGTGTCTGGAACTCCAGCGTCGCATGAAGCGAGGGGAAGCCATTGCGTTGGCTCATGCCGTGGAGAAATACAACCCTATGTCCTGGAGGATCTCACCACTCCGGGGGCACGTCAAATTGGGCTCTGGTGACGTGGATGTCTCGGATTGAGGGAGGGATGTGCTGCCAGCGATCCCCCGGGTATGGGGGGCTTGACACCAGATGTAGAGAAGAAAAATCCTCTCATCCGCCTGACGAGGCTGCGTGAGGATGGCTCTATTGTAGATCAATGACGCAGCGGGGTTGTCCGGGGAGATGTTCGTCACCCCTCTTTGCCCGTTATTCCGACGCTTTGTCCGCACCAATTCTTTTTTCGGAAAGGAGTCGAGGCCTATGCAGCACAACTTTGACGAACCAGTGATGCGCAGTGGGACCGATAGCAAAAAATATCTACATTACGGACCAGACGTGCTGCCTATGTGGATTGCAGACACCGATTTTAAGTGTCCTCAGCCCGTAATCGACGCCTGCGTTAAGCGTATGATGGAGGGAGTATACGGTTATCCGGATGTCAGCGAAGATTTCAAGGTAGCTGTTGCCCTGTGGCAAAAAAAGCGCTTTGGCTGGGAAGTGCCATCCAGCTTTTGTGAATTCGTGCCAGGTGTAATCCCCGGCATTATTTGCGCGGTGCGCGCACTGAGCCATCCTGGTGATAACCTGGCGATGTTCACCCCCTCTTACCCGCCCTTCAATGATCTGGCCATGCATAATGGCCGGAATGTACTTCGATGTGAACTTAAGCCTGTGAATGGCCGCTATGAAATCAACTTCGAGCAGTTGGAGGCTTTTCTGGCTGAAGAGCGCACCCGCCTATTCCTGCTGTGCAATCCCCATAATCCGACGGGCCGGGTATTTACGAAGGAGGAATTGACCCGGATTGGAGAACTATGCCTCAAGCATCATACGATTGTGCTGTCCGACGAGATACACGGAGATATTGTGTACAAGGGCTTCCGTCATACGCCATTTGCCAGCCTCAGGCCAGAGTTCGCGGAGCATTCCGTAACCTTCGTTAACGCCAGCAAAACCTTCAATGTAGCCGGGTTCCGCACAGCGGGGTTCATCTGCACCAACGCGGATTTGAAAGGCCGCATCCATGAAGCCGTACTGGATAACAAGGGCATAGGTGAAAACCTCTGCGGTACCCAGGCCGCCATCGCTGCCTATACTCATTGCGATTACTACGCCGATCAGCTTGTGGAATATCTGGAGGGAAATCTGGATATCCTGTGCGCTTTTCTGGAAAAAACGGATAAAATTTCCGTTCTACGCCCTGAAGGAACCTATCTGATCTGGTTGGACTGTCGGAAGATGGGACTGGAACAGGATGAACTCGTACGCTTTTTTGAGGAGAAGGCGAAGTTAGGCCTCAACAATGGCACTAACTTTGGACAGGAGGGTCTTGGCCACATGCGCATCAATATTGCCACCACCCGAGCCAACGTGATAGAGGCGATACGTCGGCTGTCAACAGCACTTGAAACGTTATAATTGACCAACTTTGATTGGTTAAAATAAAAAGGAGGACGTTTTAATTATGAAGAAGATTCGGTCTATCGCTCTGATGCTTGTTCTTGTTTTTGCTCTGCCGGTCGGTGCGCTTGCAACAGATTTCCCTGCCAAGAATATCACCATTGTCGTGCCCTACGCCGCGGGCGGTGGTGTGGATATCACTACCCGTGTGTTTACAGACACAGCCGGCAGGGATTATTTTAATGGTCATAGCCTGATTGTTGAGGACCGTGGTGGTGGTGGCGCTGTGATTGGACAAACCTATGTTGCAAACGCCAAGCCAGATGGCTACACCCTGTTGGCGTATACCAGTGCTGTAGTCAATAATCCTCTGCTGAAAGACGTCACCTATACCCTAAAATCCTTCAAGACACTAGGCATGGTATGCTTCGATCCAGAGATTATCGTGGTTCCAAAGGACTCAGCCTTTAAGACATTTAAGGATATGGTGGACTATACTAAAGAAAACGATGTGACCGTCTCCACTCCAGGCCATTCGACCTCTCACCATATAGCTGCTATCCGGTTGAGCAATGAATTCGGTGGCTTGAAATTCAACTACATC
>NZ_CALHIQ010000152.1 GCF_938030725.1 uncultured Fretibacterium sp.
CGCGCCCCTCCTCCGCGCAAAAGGAAACGGAGGACAGGGCCTGGGCCCGCGTGGAGACGGCGTTTGCGTTTTCCGGCCCCTCCGCGTCGTAGGAGAAGCTCACGTTCCGGAACTCGACATCGAAGCGATCGGGCCGCCTGGGCTCCTGGGGTTCGGGCACGGGCTTGCGCTCCATCACGGCCTCGATGCGCTCCACGCCCTCGTCAATCTGCCGTCCCTGCATGGCCAGCATCGTCAGGCTCATCATGGGGGACGCCGCGCCGGGGGCCATCACGACGAAGAACAGGAACGTCAGAGCCAGAGCCCGGTTCCCCGGATCGCCCTGAATCATCAGGAGCCCCACGGGCAGCAGAAAGGTGAGGAACGAGCCGGCCACCACCTTGAACAGGATATAGCCACGCTCATAGCGGTTGGTGAACTGGAGACAGAAATCCCCATAGGCCTGGATGTCGCTGTAGAAACCCCGGAAGGACTGCACGGTCCGCCCGAAGACCTTGACGACCTGCATCCCCCGCACGTACTGCACCGCCGAGGCGTTGACCCGCTCCAACGAATCGTAGTACTTCTTGAGGAACATTTTGCCCTTCTCGCCGAACCACAGGGACCCCTGCATCAAAAGCGCCGCCACAAATGAGCCCAGGCAGGCCAGTGCCAGCGGGGTGCTGAGCCAGAGCAGCGCCCCGGCCAGGATCAGCACCGTGGCCAGCGCTTCGACGACCTCCGGAATCCTGTGCGCGACAAAAAGTTCGATGTCCTCGACGTTCTGCTCCATCGTCTTCTTGACCGCGCCGATGGTGGTGCCCGAGAGGAACCCCAGCGGCAGCCTGCCGATGTGGCGGGCCAGGCCCATCCGGATGCCGTACAGGATCCGGAACGCGGCCACGTGCGAGGCTATGAGGGAGGCGTACTTCACGACGAACCCCGCCACCATGGCCCCGAAGGCAATGGCCCCCTGACGGATGAAGAAACCGGAGCTCTCCGGCGTCACCCCATGCTGCAAGAGCTCGCCCAGGATGAAGTACACGTTCAGAAAGGGCACCAGCATCAGCGCCGCACTGACCGCCGAGAGCGCGCAGGAGAGCGTCACCAGCCCGCGCCGCTGTCCGGCGATCTCCAGAAGCCGGGCGACCCCGCTCCTTTTCTTTTTTTCCATGCAAACCACTCCTTTCCTGAAGCCAGAACCCTAAGGAAGGGCAAGGGGGAAAGCCTAAAGCCATGAGAGTTATACAAATCAAACTCTCATTTACCTTATTATACAACCACAACACCTCGACGTTCTGCGGACCTGGGAAAGATGGAAGGGGTGTACGGAACGGCTTGAAGCGGGAGCCGCGCGTGCGACGACGGCCCCGCTTGAGAAAAGAAAAGGGCGGCCCAAGCCGCCCCATAATACCTTGTTAACACTGATAAAATCTTTATGTCCCTGAGAGGTCAAAGCGCCGCAGCGCTCCTGCTTTCATGGTGCCGGGAGGGAGACTCGAACTCCCACAGTGTTGCCACCGGTGGATTTTGAGTCCACTGCGTCTACCGATTCCGCCATCCCGGCCAACGGTAAGTATTGTAATCGGAAGCGCCGGAGGTTGTCAAGCGGAACGGGCGAGGTCAGGGGGCGCCGGTCCTTGCCCGCCGGGCCCCTCAGGCCATTTCCTCCGGACGGAAGACCTCGTCGAAGCGCTGGGGCGTCAGAAAGCCCAGCTTCACGCAGGCCTCCTTCAAGGACAGCCCCTCCTTGAAGGCCAGCTGCGCCGTCCTGGCGGCGTTCTCGTAGCCGATGAAGGGGTTCAGGGCCGTCACCAGCATCAGGGAGCCGTGCAGGTTAGCGCGCATCCGTTCGCGGTTCGCCGCAATCCCCGCGGCGCACCGTTCGTCGAAGGAGGCGATGGAGTCCCCCAGAAGGCGCGCGGACTGAAGAAAGTTGTAGATGCAGACGGGCATGAAGACGTTCAGCTCAAAGTTGCCCTGCGAGGCCGCCACGCCGACGGCCGCGTCGTTGCCCATCACCTGCACGGCCACCATCGTCACCTGCTCGCACTGCGTGGGGTTCACCTTCCCCGGCATGATGGAGGAGCCGGGCTCGTTCTCCGGAATGTGGATCTCGCCCAGCCCAAGCCGTGGCCCCGACGCCAGCCAGCGCACGTCGTTGGCGACCTTCATCATGTCGCAGGCCAGGGCCTTCATGGCGCCGTGGGCGAAGACCAGCTCGTCCCTGGAGGTCAGGGCGTGAAACTTGTTGGGCGCGGGGCGAAACTCCCTGCCCGTCAGGCCAGAGATCGCGCGGGCGGCCTCGACGTCGAAGCCCGCGGGGGCGTTCAACCCCGTGCCCACGGCCGTGCCCCCCAGGGCCAGTTCGTGCAGAGGGACCGCCGCGGCTCGCAGCATCTCGGCGTCGCGCTCCAGGCTGCTGCGCCAGCCGGAGATCTCCTGGGAGAAGCGTATGGGGGTCGCATCCTGAAGGTGCGTTCGGCCGCACTTCACCACGCCCTCGTGTTCCGCTTCCAGCCGCCGGAAGGTCGCGATCAGGCCGTCGACGGCCGGCAGGAGGTGGTCCTCCAGCGCGAGGACCGCAGCGATGTGCATTGCGGTGGGGAAGGTGTCGTTGGAGGACTGCGACATGTTGACGTCGTCGTTGGGGTGCAGCAGCGGGCGCCCGGCCAGTTGGTTGCCCCGGTTGGCAATGACCTCGTTGGCGTTCATGTTGGACTGCGTGCCGGAGCCGGTCTGCCACACCACGAGGGGAAAGTGATCGTCCAGCTTTCCCTCGGCCACCTCCTCCGCCGCCTGGGTGATGGCGCGACACTTCTCCTCCGTCATCTTCTCCGGACGCAGGGCGCGGTTCGCCGCGGCGGCCCCCCGCTTCAGGATGCCGAAGGCGTGGATGACCTCCCGCGGCATGGTCTCCAGTCCCGTGCCGATCGGGAAGTTTCTCCGGCTGCGCTCCGTCTGGGCACCCCAGTATCGGTCCGCGGGCACGTTCACCGTGCCCATGGAGTCGTGTTCGACGCGGTATTCCATGACGTTTCCTCCGGTCCGTTTCCCCAAAGGGCTAGAGGCGCGCGGCCCCGCTCCTCCGGGCGGCCTCCGCCACGGCGTGGGACACGGCGTGGACGACGCGGGAGTCCATGGCGTCGGGGATGATGAAGTCCGGCCTGAGGGACGCCTCGTCCACCAGGTCCGCCAGGGCGTTGGCGGCGGCCATCTTCATCTCCTCGTTGATGTCCCGCGCGCGGACGTCGAAGGCGCCCCGAAAGATGCCTGGGAAGGCCAGCACGTTGTTGATCTGATTGGGGAAGTCGCTGCGGCCGGTGGCCACGACCTTCGCTCCGGCGCTCAGAGCCTCGTCCGGAAAGATCTCCGGCGTGGGGTTGGCGCAGGCGAAGAGGATGGGGTCCTTCGCCATGCTGCGGACCATGTCCGGCGTCACCACTCCTGGAGCGGAGACGCCGATCAGGACGTCCGCTCCCCTCGTGGCGTCAGCCAGGGTCCCCCGGATGCCGGCCGGGTTCGTGACCTCCGCCATCTCCGCCTTGATCCAGTTCATGCCCTGCTTCCGGCCCCGGTAGAGGGTCCCCATCCGGTCGCAGAGGGTCACGTCCCGCGCGCCCGCGCTGAGCAGGAGCTTTGCGATGGCGACGGCAGCGGCTCCGGCGCCGTTGATGACGACGCGGGCCTCCGGCAGGGTCCGGCCCGTCAGCTTCAGGGCGTTCGTCAGGCCCGCCAGCGTGATGACGGCCGTGCCGTGCTGGTCGTCGTGGAAGATGGGGATGTCGCAGCGCTCCTTCAGCTTGCGCTCGATCTCGAAGCAGCGGGGCGCTGAGATGTCCTCCAGATTCACGCCGCCGAAGGAGCCTGAGATCCGGTAGATCGTCTCCACGATCTCGTCCGCGTCGTGGGACCGGATGCAGAGGGGAAAGGCGTCCACGCCGCCAAAGGCCTTGAACAGCGCGCACTTGCCCTCCATCACGGGCATCCCGGCCTCCGGCCCGATGTCCCCCAGCCCCAGCACGGCGCTGCCGTCCGTGGCCACGAGGCAGAGGTTCCAGCGGCGCGTCAGGTCGTAGCTCCTGTCCACGTCCTTCTGAATCTCAAGGCAGGGCTGGGCCACGCCGGGCGTGTAGGCTAGGGCCAGCTCCTCCTTCGTCTGCACGGGGACGCGGACGGCGACCTCGATCTTGCCCCTCCACTCCCCGTGAAGCCGAAGCGATTCCTTCGCGTAATCCATAACTCAAGACTTCCTTTCCGTTGCGTGATTGCCGGCCTGGCGCTGCGGCCCTCGTTATTATAGCGATTATAGCGCCAGCGCGGATGGTGCAGTCACGCTATAATAGCGGGTAAGAGGGCTCGCGCTCCCTGCGCGCCGGCCTGCTTTAATTTTCGGAGGGGAAGATCGGGATCATGGCAGAACGCGCCGGAAAGAGCCAAAAGAACAACCAGATCGACATGCTGCACGGGTCCCTGTGGGACAAGATCGTCCTGTTCGCGTTGCCGCTTGCGGCCAGCACCATCCTGCAGCAGCTGTTCAACTCGGCGGACGTGGCCGTGGTGGGACGGTTCGACAGCAGCCAGGCCATGGCGGCGGTGGGCAGCAACGGGGCGGTCATCAACGTGCTGGTCAACCTCTTCGTGGGAGTTTCCGTGGGCGCCAACATGCTGATCGCGAACTACATCGGGCAGGGGGAACGGGAGAAGGTGCGTCAGGCCGTACACACCAGCGTCCTCCTCGCCCTGATCAGCGGCCTCTTTTTGGCGGCTGCCGGGCTCGTGCTCTCGCGCCCCGTGCTGAGGATGCTCTCCACGCCCCCCGACGTGCTGGAGCTGGCCGTGACGTACCTCGAGATCTACTTTATGGGAATGCCCTTCATCATGCTCTACAATTTCGGCTCCGCCGTGCTGCGTAGCAAGGGGGACAGCCGGCGACCCTTCTGGTTCCTGGTGGTGGGCGGCGTTGTCAACGTCATCCTGAACCTGGTGCTGGTGATCGTCTTTCACCTGGGCGTCACCGGCGTGGCTATTGCAACGGTGATCTCGAACGTCATCAGCGCCTGGATGGTGATGAGCTGCCTGATGCGCGAGCCGGCCCCCTTCGCCTTCAACTGGAGGGAGATGTCCCTGAAAGGAGGGCACACCCACCGCATCCTGAAGATTGGCGTCCCCGTGGGTTTGCAGGGGGTCGTCTTCTCCCTGTCCAACGTCTTCATCCAGGCGGGCATCAACAGTTTCGGGGCCAACGCCTCCGCCGGTTCCGCAGCCGCGCTGAACTTCGAGTACTTCGCCTACTTCATCATCAGCGCCTTCGCTCAGGCGTCCATGACCTTCACCAGTCAGAACTACGGGGCGGGGGACGAGGAACGCTGCCGCCGCATCTACGCCATCAGCATGTTCTGGGGCATCGGCCTGACGGCGCTCACCTGCGCCGCCTTCTCCTTCTGGAGCGAACCGCTGATGCGCTTCTACACCGTGGACGCCGCCGTCATGACCTTCGCCATGGTGCGCCTGTTTCGCTCGGCGGCCCTGGAGTTCCTGGTGGGGTTCTACGAGATCCCCGGGGCGGCGCTGCGGGGGCTGGGCTACTCCATGACCCCGACCGTCATCACCCTGATGGGCTCCTGCGTCTTCCGCATCTTCTGGCTCCTCACGGTCTTTCAGTGGGATCGTAGTTTCGAGATGCTCATGAACGTCTACGCCGTTTCCTGGGTCCTGATGAGCGTCGCCACGATCGTCGCCTACTACAGGCTGCGCCCGCGGGCCTTCAGCCGCCGCACCCTCGGCAACTTCTGAACGGCGCTGTGGCGCGCTGCAATATCCGCTCTTTGGGAGAAAACGTGTCAAAGACACGCCGAGCGCTCAGTATTTTTACTGAAAAATGGTTGCGCCGGACAAAAGCCCTGAAGATTTTACTTGAGATTTAGGTTAAATAATGTTAATCTTAGTTAAAAATTAGGGGGTATCTGGCATGGATACTACGGCGGCAGAGGTTGGGAAGACGGAGGAGAACTACCTTGAAGCGATCCTGATGATCAAGGAGCGGCAGGGTTACGTGCGGTCCGTCGACGTGGCGGCGCAGCTCGGCGTGGCGAAGCCCAGCGTGACCTACGCCACGAAGCGCCTGAAGGAGCGCGGCTTCGTCACCACGGACCACGCGGGGATGCTGGTGCTGACGGATTCGGGCATGGAGATTGCCGACAGCACGTACACGAAGCACAAGATGCTGACGAAGTTCTTCATCTACCTCGGCGTCAGTCCGGAGCAGGCCATGACCGACGCATGCAAGATCGAGCACGACATCAGCGAGGAAACCTTCGGCGCCCTGTGCCGCTACGCCGAGAAGATCAAGGCGGAGGCGTGACCTCCAAACCCAATATTGACCCCTCTCCCGCGGCCCTCGTGGCCGCGGTTTTTTTGTACTTAAGTCGCCTTGCAATCTCAGCGCAAACCGTGTAGTATAAAATGCAATGGATTACAAAATCGCATAACAGCTCTTGAAGCTGTGAACTCTATGCATGAAATCGGGTGAGCACCCATGGACATGAACCTGCAGAAGTACCTCGCCTTTGTCAAGACGGTTGAGTATGGGAGCTTCACGAAGGCGGCGGAGGCGCTGTCCTACTCTCAGTCCGGCGTCAGCCGGATGATCAGCGACCTGGAGCAGGAGTGGAAGGTGTCGCTCCTGGAGAGGAGCAAGGGGGGCGTCCGGCTGACGTCCGACGGCATGAGGCTTCTGCCCTGCGCGGAGGAGCTGTGCCGCGCGTTTCAGAAGCTGGAAACGCAGGTGGACAGCCTGAACGGCCTGCAGACGGGGCTGATCCGCATCGGGACCTTTTCCAGCGTAGCGACCCACTGGCTGCCGCCCATCATCAAGGAGTTTCAGAAGGACTGCCCCAACATCGACTACGAGCTCCTGCTGGGCGACTACGCGGAGATCGAGGAGTGGGTGCTGCGGGGCCGCGTGGACTGCGGCTTTTTGAGGCTGCCCGCCCACCCGAAGCTTGAGACGATCTTCTTGAAGCGGGATCAGTTCATGGCGGTCATCCCCACGGACCACCCCATGGCCGACTGCGAGGTTTTCCCCGTGCAGGCTCTCTGCGACCTCCCCTTCATGCTGCTGGAGAAGGGGGCGCGGGCGGAGATATCGGGCATCTTCGAGCACTTCGGCCTGAAGCCCAACGTACACTTCACCACGTGGGACGACTACGCCATCATGTCCATGGTGGAGAGCGGCCTTGGCATCAGCGTCCTCCCCTCCCTCATCCTGAAGCGTATTCCCTATAAGATACTCATCAAGCCTTTGGACGTCGAGGTCTATCGCAATATCGGCGTCGCCCTGCGGAGCCGTCAGACCGCCTCCCCGGCGGTGAAGCGCTTCCTGGAGTACCTGAACTTCCGGCACCAGTCGGAACAGGAGTGACGTTCGGACGATACAAGCTCCTGACCAGGGCAGCGAAGCGAACGGAAGAACCCTGGACGTTGTGCCGAAGCGACGACACGGGCACAAATGCGGGCATTTAAGGACAGAAGTTAAACGCAAGTATTGATTAGCATTGGATTCTTAAATTTTATGCGCATCCTCATGTCCTCCGCCAGTCGTTAAAACCGATGGTCCCCCATTCTCTCACAAACCCCGTTCGCTGAGCGGGGTTTATTGATTTTTGACTCCATAATGCCCCCTGTTGTCCGATCCCAAAGTTACGCCTTCACTGAGCTCTCAAAAGCCGCTTCATCTACTAAGTGTTTTAAAACAGAATTGCAAAAAAGTGCGACGAATATTATAATTTCTCCATCAAGCCGTTGAAGACGGCGAGAGAAAGGAGAAGGAAAATGGTAATGACGAAGCGAGAGAGGTTTGAGAAGTTTCTTCACAACGAGCCGGTAGATCGGGTGCCGGTTGCGCTCTTCCACCACTTCTGTTCGGAGGCGGAGTGGCTCAAGGGGCTGGAGAACAAAGAGGCCTTTGAGCACAACATTGAAGGCCATCGCAAGGCCAGAGCGATTTTTGACCCGGACGTCATCAAGATCATGAACGACAGCCTGATGATCATGCCCCTGGACGTCAGCTTCGTGAAGCAGGCCTCCGACTTGAGGAATATACAGCCACCACAGCCGGGCTCCTTGTTCTTTGAGAAGAGTCGGGAGCTGACGGAGCGCGTTGTCAAAATCTATGAGGGGTCCGATGCGCCGATCTACTTTACCGGCTTCTCGCCCTGCATCATCCTGCGCAACGGGCTGAGCGGTTTGGACATCGGCCTCGCCGTCGAGCACTCAAGGCTGTCCGCCTTTTTGGATGAGGATGCCTCTGCAGTAGAAAAGGCGCTCGACATCATCGCGGACAGCGTGATCGCCCTGAACAAGATGATCCTGACGGAATGTGGCGCAGAGGGCCTTTACTTCAGCGTCAACAATCAGGCGCACTACATCCCGGACGACCTCTACGTGAAGCATATCGCGGTCTCGGAGAAAAAAGTTCTGGCCGAAACAAACAAGTTGAGCAAAATCAATATGCTGCACATATGCGGCTATCACGGAAAGAGCAACAACATGGATCTATACAAGGATTACGACGTTCCCATCTTCAACTGGGCGGTTCACGCGGAGGGCATCAGCCTTTCAGAGGGCAAAAAGTTCTTTGGCGGAAAGCCGGTTTGCGGAGGCTTTGCCCAGGACGAAACGATTTACAAAGGCACGCGGGAAGAAGTGGAGGCGGAGGTTTATCGCTACCTTGACGATGCCGGGCAGATCGGCGTGACGCTTGGCGCA
Source organism: uncultured Fretibacterium sp. (assembly GCF_938030725.1). Classification (GTDB taxonomy): domain Bacteria; phylum Synergistota; class Synergistia; order Synergistales; family Aminobacteriaceae; genus Fretibacterium. The sequence goes on from NZ_CALHIQ010000152.1 coordinate 8,749, forward strand.
GACTGCACTGTCCCCACGGACATCGACGATAACCGCCTGGAATGGGTGAGGCAGGCGGCGATTAAGTACGCTGCCGGGGCAAGGTAATCCAGACTCAAGAATGGTTTCGCCCTGACATTTTTACGATTGGGGGAATCCATACCGCCCTCTCCATTCCACCTTGCCACGGGCATCACCATCTTGCTTTTTTAATTCCTGAAGCGTCGCACAGCCTGTGTTCGCACGAGGTTTGAGCGAGTATAAACGAGGGAGAGAATACAATGCAGCAACGGAGAAGTGCCTGGGAGACATTTAAAGCGTGGTTCGGCATCGGCGCGCTGATGTTCGGGACCTACTGCGGCGCGAATATGGCATCGGGCGTCTATGCGTCCGCGTACATCGTCACGCTCGGCGGCGGCTGGGCGATCGTTTGGGTGCTCATGTTCTGCGCAATCATGGCCTTGTTCTGCGCGGTGGGGCTCGACTTCGTCCGCGCTTTTCAAGTGACCAATTACAACGCCTACTACTTGGCGCTCTACGGACTTCAGAAGCCGGACGCAAACCCCCTGCTGAAACTTATCGTCACGATCTTCTTCGACATCTGGACTGCGCTCTTAGGCATCGTTACGGTGGCAGCAACGATCGCACTGTTCGCCGAGCTTTTCAACACGCTGCTGGACGTTCCGGTCGTCGTCGGCAGCGTCGGGGCCGTCGTCCTTTTCACGCTCCTGACCCTCTACGGCGCGGGGTTCCTGAGGAAGTTCAACACGATAATAACCATCTCGCTGACCGTATCTCTGCTGGTCATCATGGCCGCAGTCATCAACGTCCGAGGAAACGTGCTGGCAGAGCGCCTCTGCAACTTCAAGATCGGTCCGGACTGGAAGCTCACGACCGTGGGCGCGCACTTCTCCATGTTTCTCTCCTACTGTTTCACGACCTCGAGCTGGGGTTCGACCTTGAGCAACTACGCCGATCAGCTCCACACGAAGAAGGACGCCTGGGGAGCTGGCCTCACCATCGGCGTCATGGTCTCGATGCTGTTCGTCCTCACGGGCATTATCGTCCTCCCCTTCATGCCTGAGGTCGCCAAATCCAACGCGCCAATCCTCTTGATGTGCAAGGAGTACCTGAGCCCCGTTCTGACGATAATCTACTGGGTGGTCGTCATCTTCGCCGTCATATCCACGGCCCCCACCTTTACCTTCAACATGGCGAACCGCTGGGCGGCCTCGTGGAGGACAACTCAGATCCCACAGCGCTTAAAGTTCTTCATCCTCTCCATGACGTTCCTGTTGATCTGCTGGTTCGTCTCCGGCGTCGGCCTGCTGGCCATCGTGAAGAAGGGCTACGTCATGCTCGGCGACCTCGCCCTGTACTCGATCGTCCTTCCGCTCTTCATCTCGATCTTCCGGGTACACCGACTGGACAGGCAACGCGCCGCCGAGAAAGCGGCGGAGTGATAAAAAGCGATAAAAAGAGAGGCTTCGGTCCTTGGGATCGAAGCCTCTCTTAACGAAGCTCGACGGCTTCGCCCTACGGCGTCGTTTCCGCCTACTCGAAGGCCCGCGCCATGCGGTCCACGGCCTCCTTGAGGATGCTCCTTGGGCAGGCGAGGACGATGCGCTCGAAGCCCGCACCCCCCTCGCCGAAAATCCAGCCCTCGTCCAGCCACTTATCGCCGCGGCTGTAGGCCGTTTCCATCGCCGTGATTTTGACAAATTTCCAATTGCTTATTTCCATATTTTTTACCTACTTGGATTTACAATTCATTCCACATGGGGCAAACATACTTATATCAATTTTTTCTGGCATTATCATATTTGTTTAGCTCTTTCATCAAATTCAAAGTTGTCGAGATCATTTCTTGAACAACTCTGAATGCGCCCCCAAACGATATAGCATGAGAACAAGTACATCATTCCGGATTTCATATACCAACAGCCAGTCCGGCTCGATGTGGCATTCCCTTGTTCCCTTATAGTTTCCGGATAAGTCATGGTCGCGGTATTTTGCATCCAGCGTTCCGCCGTCCGCAAGAATATTTATGGCCTCAAACAGCTTATCCAGGTCCCTGTTCTGCTTCTTTGCCAGCTTCAGGTCTTTCTTAAACTGATTTGTGAATTTGACCTCGTACTTCATGCTTCCAGCGCCGCCCTGAGATCATCCATATTGGTATAGCCCTTTACACTGCTGTCAGAAGCGATGCGCCTGCCTTCCTCAATGGCAGATGCCGTTACCTCATTTAGAGTGTCCAGCTTCAGCGAGAAAGGGATTCCATTTTCACGGATCGTTGTCCTGAGAAACATGTTAATGGCAGTGGTCATATTCAGCCCCAGTTCGGAAAAAATCTGATCTGCCTGTTCCTTAACATCCTTATCTGTTCGGATATTCAAATTCGTTGTAGCCATTACATACACCTCCGTTTCTGATGAGAGCATATAAGATTGTTCGTTTAATGTCAACACATTGTCGTTACATTAGATGGATATAGGCTTTTTACAACCAAATCAACAGAATTATGTCATTGGGATAACTCCTATAAATAGTTTCCGTGTCCTTAAAAAGTTCCTCTTGACAAAAACCTTAGGGCTTGTTTTCTGGGCCAACACACCCCCAGCCCCTGCTGGGGCCAAGCTCCCGGCCCAGCGGCGAGCAAGCCTCATCCGGAGCATAAGGTATATCCGTATCTGCTCCGAGATCTTGAGATAACGTCTGTCAACCAGGTATGGAGCAAAGCGACAAAAAGAGAGGCTTCGGTCCTTGGGATCGAAGCCTCTCTTAACGAAGCCCGACGGCTTCGCCCTACGGCGTCGTTTCCGCCTACTCGAAGGCCCGCGCCATGCGGTCCACGGCCTCCTTGAGGATGCTCCTTGGGCAGGCGAGGACGATGCGCTCGAAGCCCGCGCCCCCCTCGCCGAAGATCCAGCCCTCGTCCAGCCAGACCTTGCCCCGCGTCAACATCCGCTTCTGCAGCGCCCTCTCGTCGCTCTCCATGGCGCTGAAGTCCATCCAGGCGAGGTACGTCCCCTCGAGGGGCATCACCTTCACCTTCGGCAGCTTCTTCCCCATATACTCCACCAGGAAGTCGTAGTTCCCCTTGATGTAGGCCAAAACCTCGTCCAGCCACTTATCGCCGCGGCTGTAGGCCGTTTCCATCGCCGTGATGGCGAAGAGGTTGGGATCGGACAGGCTGTTGCGGGCCTTGACGTTCTCAAACCGCTGGCGCATCTCCGGGTCCGGGATGATGGCGGCCGTCGCCTGCAGGCCCGCCAGGTTGAAGGTCTTGCTGGGGGAGATGACGGTGATGGAGTGGGCGGCGAACTCCGGGTTCAGGTTGGCGAAGGGGACGTGCCGGTAGCCGGGCATCACGATGTCGCAGTGCAGCTCGTCCGCAAAGACGCGGACGCCGTGCCTCACGCAGATTGCGCCGATGCGCTCCAGCTCCTCCTCGCGCCACACCCGCCCTACGGGGTTGTGGGGGCTGCACAGGATGAAGAGCGTGGTGCGCTCCTCCGCCGCCCGTTTCTCGAAGTCGTCGAAGTCCATCTCGTAGCGGCTGCCCGAACGGCGCAGGCAGTTGCAGGACAGGAGGCCGCCGTTGTTGTGCACCGTGCGGTAGAAGGGATAGTAGACCGGCGGCTGAATGATGGCGTTGTCGCCCACCTGACAGTACGCCTGCATGGCCATGTGCGCCGCGCTGACCGCGCCGGGGGTGAAGGTGATCCACTCCCTCTTGATGCGCCAGCCGTGACGCCGTTCCTGCCATGCGATGATGGCGTCATAGCAGGCATCCGGCACCTTCGTGTAGCCGAATATCCCGTGCCTGACCCGCTCCGCCAGAGCCTCCGTGATCTCAGGGGCCACCTCGAAGTCCATGTCCGCCACCCACACCGGCAGGATGTCCCGGTCCACCGGGTACTCCACCCCGGGGATCGTCTTGTTGGGGTCCGCGTCCCACTTGGAACAGTTCGTGCCGCGCCGGTCGATCACCTTGTCAAAATCATAAGCCATCCAAAAATATCTCCTCTCAAAATGCTCTCGAAGCCAGAAACGCCCCTCGATCGCTCGTTTAAAGTAAGTTTCAGTCCTCAAACCTCCACTCAGGTTATAATAACCTATATCCTTGAAAAATCCTCCGAAAGGGTGACGAGATCGTGCGGAAAAAAGGACGGCGCAGGCGGCTGAACCAAGCCCTGTTCGTCGCGGGGGGCCTGGCCTCCCTGGCGGCCGGAGCGGCTGTGTGCCTTCTGCTGCAAAGCTCCCCGCCCAAGGACGTGCCGGCTCTCCCCTCCGCCCCCTGGCGCCAAGAGGCTGCGGTCCCCCTCCCGCTCGATCGACCCGCCAAGGCGGCGCCGCACGCGGACGGAGGCGTTCGTCCCTCCGCAGGGCGGCCCGGCAGCCGCGCGGACATCTCGCCCACAACCACGTCAGCCCCAACAAGCCCCTCCCCCAGGGCAGGGGTCGACAAGACGTCCAAGGGGGCTAGCGCCAAGGGAACGCTAAGGGCGGGGCCCGACCTCTCAGCCTACCGCGTCAGGGCGCGGAGCTCGAGCGGGGACACCCTGCTGCCGGGAGACAGCAGCCTGTCGGCCGGAGCCCTGACGGAAAGCCTTCAGCCGCAAAAGAAGGCGTCCCGCAACGATGGGGGCGGGTGGCTGGGGGACGTCTACAGGGGAGCCCTGAGGGTGGTGCACTCCATGGACGAGGCGACGCTCGCCGCGTCCCGGTCGGCGCTGCACGGCGTGGCGGACCCCAGCTCGGCCAAGCTCCGTCCGGGCGGAGGCGGCGTGCAGCTCAAGATCGAAATCCCGCCCGAAACGATAGGAAAGGGGAAAAAGTAGCCCCAAAATCCACAGGCGAAGTTCTTACGTGCAGCGGAGACAGGGACTGCGCGCTTTCTGCCACATTCGGATGAGTAAAAGGTCAAAATCGGCTCAACCTGAGCGGGGACGGGCTTGATCCTCGATCAAGCTCGTCGCGCCTGTGGATTCGAGCAGCCTCCCTCAGCTTTCCTTTTCCCGCTCCTTCTTCTCCTGGTATATCTTCATGACGCCCTCGACGAGCTGGTAGATGTCCGGCTTCAGGACGTGTACGATCTTGAGCTTCTCCGCCCTCTCCAGCAGGTCCTTCACCATGATGGACGAGAAGAGGATGACGGGGATATCCGCCGTGCCGGGGTCCGCCCGCAGGTCCGACACCAGCGTCAGGCCGTCCATCACGGGCATCTCGATGTCGGAGATCAGGAGGTCGAAGTTCTCGTGTTTCCCGATCAGAAGATCGTGGGCCTCCGCGCCGTCCTTGACGGGGTAGACGCTGTTGAAGCCAGACTGCCCCAGGACGTCGCAGATCTGCTGGCGCAGCAGGGGCGAGTCGTCCGCCACCAGGATGTGAAAGTCCTCCACGTTCCCCACTTGATTGAAGTAGGCGCTGATGCGGTTCTTGTCGAACATGTGCCGGGCCACCGCCGGCGCCGTGTCCTGGATGATGGCCTCGTAGTCCAGGAGCAGGATGTTGCGGGCGTCGTTCTTGATGACGTAGAGCACCCACTTGTCCGAGATGCCGCTCATCTTGGAGGAGTCCAGGTCGTCGGCACTGACCTGGCGGATGCGCTCCACGGAGTCCACCAGGAACCCCAGGCGCAGGTCGTTGAACTCCACGATCATCACCTTCGTCCGCTCCATGGGGATGGGGGAGCGGATGCCCAGAAAGACCCGGAGGTCGATAAGGGGAAGGATCGTTTCCCGAACCGTCGTGATTCCCACGAAGGCCTCCGTCGTGGTGGGAACGGGGCGACACCCCTGCCACCGCAGGATCTCCCGCGTCTTGTTCACGTTGATGGCGTAGGCCTCCCCACCAAGGTCGAAGACCACGACCTCCCACTTCTTTCCCGCCTTCAGCGAGCCCCCTCTGACGTCCGCCTGAGCCTGTGCCCGATCTTCCATCTGCCGCTCCTCCATTTCTGCGCATCCGCTAAAAGGGCGGGGCGGCATGCCGCCCCGTGGGCGAAAATTAAGGATATGCTTTTCGTAAATTATAGCAAAATCCAGGCAAAAAGGCGCGCGAAGGGCATTTTCAGGGTATAATCCTGACAGGAAGCTTCATTGCCCCCCGTGCAGGGACAGGGGGACCGGTCCCGTTTTCGGTTTGATCAGCTCAAGGTTAAAGGAGGAGCATCGACATGAAACTCACGGATCTTTCGCTCAAGGACTTCACGGCAAAACTCGGCTCGGACGCCCCCGCCCCGGGCGGCGGGAGCGCGGCGGCGCTGTCGGGCGCCCTGGGGGCGGCCCTGGTTTCCATGGTCTGCAACCTGACGAAGGGCCGGGAGAAGTACGCCGAGTTCGAAACCCTCGTCGTGAACACGCTCAAGGAGTCGGACGAGTTGGCCGCAGCGCTCCTGGAGGGCATCCAGAAGGACACCAACGCCTTCGACGGCGTCATCGCGGCCTACGGCATGCCCAAGGGCACGGACGCGGAGAAGGCCGCCCGCAGCGAGGCCATCCAGAACGCGTACAAGGTGGCCATCCTCTCCCCTGAAGAAACCGCGGACAACTGCCTCGCAGTCATGCGCCTGTCGAAGGACCTGCTGCACAAGAGCAACAAGAACGCGGCGAGCGACCTGGCCGTCAGCGCCCTGCAGGCCTACGCGGGCCTGATCGGGGCCCTGGAGAACGTGGCCATCAACCTCGGCGCCATCAAGGACCAGAAGTACGTGAACGACAAGCGCAAGTGGATGGAGCTGGCCTCCGACGAGGGCGAAAAACTCCTGAAGGAGGTCCGCGAGGGCGTGCGCGCCATGCTGGCCTGAGGGGCGCCGCGTGATCCTGGGCATCGGCATCGACCTGTGCCGCATCAGCCGCATGGAGCGCGCCATCCGCTCACGCCACTTTCTGGAGCGCGTCTTTCGGCCGGAGGAGATCGCCTATGCCGAGGGCAGGGGCCGCGGGCGGGCTGCCAGCCTCGCCGCCGCCTTCGCCGCGCGGGAGGCCTTCTGTAAGGCTTCCCGCGTGCCCCTTGCGGTCGTGACCCTGGGGGGCGGCTTCACGCTGCTGCACGAGGGGGGCGCACCGCGCGTGCGCCTCTCTTCGGACGTGGAGCGCTCCCTCTTCGACGGACGTCCGGGGCGCGTCCTGGTGTCCCTAACCCACGACGGGGACTGCGCCGCAGCGGTGGCCGTCGTCGAGGTCACCCCGTAAGTTCCCACAGGAAACGCGAGTACCCACGCTCCCCCCGGCCCCGCCTCAACGGCGCGCCGGAGGGAGCGCTCTTTTTGTTGAAACGCCCCGCCGTCCTTATTGCCCCTATCGGCGCTTCCTTAACCGAAGTAATTGAAATATATTATTCCCCATTTCGCGCAACTCCTCTGTATTTTTTCTTCTCCAGCAGGTATACTAAATACGTAAGTTTACGATGATTGAAGCGCATAATATCATCGATTCTCATGTCAACGCTTCAAGTTGGGTCGGAAGCGGGCCGTCTGGTCCGCCAAGTCATAACACAAGGAAGGGGCATGTATCATGGTATTGGGCACTTTAGCGGCGGCAGCGGCGGTATCCGCCGACGTGGCCGCGCAGGCGGGAGCTGCAGGCGGAACGTTGGACAGCATCCTCTCCTCCCCGTTCTTCACGCAGCTTCTGGAGTGGGTCAAAAACGCGAACGGCTTCCTGTGGGGCCCGCAGTTCCTGATTCCCCTGCTCTGCGGCACGGGGCTCTTCTTTTCCCTCCGCCTGGGCTTCGTTCAGGTCACGAAGTTCGGCACGGCGTGCCGCAAGCTCTTCGGAAACTTCGCGATCTTCGGGGAGGCTGCCGGCAAGTCCGGCATGAGCTCGTTCCAGGCGTTGGCCACGGCCATCGCCGCACAGGTGGGCACGGGCAACCTGGTGGGCGCCATGACGGCGCTGATCACGGGTGGCCCCGGCGCGATCTTCTGGATGTGGATCGCCGCGTTCTTCGGCATGGCCACGAACTTCGCCGAGGCCTGCCTGGCGCAGCTCTACAAGGATAAGGACGAGTCCGGCCAGGTGGTGGGTGGACCGGCCTACTACATCTCCCGCGGCCTCGGCGGCGGCGTCTTCGCCCGGTTCCTGGCGGCCTTCTTCTCGGTCGCCATCATCCTGGCCCTGGGCTTCATGGGCAACATGGTGCAGGCCAACTCCATCAGCGATGCCTTCCACGGCGCCTTTAACGTAGACGTCAAGGTCACGGGCGTGGTCCTCGCCATCGTCGCGGGCGTCATCTTCATCGGCGGAGTGAAGCGCATCGCCGCCGTCATGGAGAAGCTCGTTCCCCTCATGGCCATCCTCTACATCGTCGTCGGCCTGGCGCTCATCGCCATGAACGCCTCCCTGATCCCGCAGGTGTTCAAGGATATCTTCACCTGCGCCTTCCAGGCCAAGGCGGTCTGGGGCGGCGCAGCAGGCGTCGCGGTAGCCAAGGCGGCCCGCTACGGCATCTCCCGCGGACTCTTCTCCAACGAGGCCGGCATGGGCTCCACGCCCCACGCCCACGCGGTGGCCAAGGTGAACCACCCGGTCGAGCAGGGCGTCCTCGGCATCATCGCCGTGTTTATCGACACCTTCGTCGTTCTGAACATCACGGTGTTCAGCGTCATGTCCGCCGGCCTCCTTGAGGAGGGCTTCTTCAAGGACGGCGAACCCGCCATGAAGGGCATCTCCATCGTGCAGGCCGCATTCGAGAACCACTTCCTCGGCACCTTTGGCGGCCCCTTCATCGCCATCTGCCTCCTGTTCTTCGCCTTCTCCACGGTCATCGGCTGGTACTACTTCGGCGAGACCAACATTCGCTACCTCTTCGGGACGAAGGGCCTCCTGCCCTATCAGGTCCTGGTCATGGCCTTCATCTTCGTCGGAAGCGTGCTGAAGATTGACCTGGTGTGGGAGCTTTCGGACTTCTTCAACGGCATCATGGTCGTCCCGAACCTCATCGCCATCCTCCTCTTGAGCGGCAAGGTCGTCCGCCTGCTGGACGAGTACAACCGGGGGATCCCCTATGACGCCGAGCGCATCAAGGCCGACCTCCCCGCTCCCGGCGACGCGAAGAACTGACCTTCACCCTACGCTTGTCCGAACCTTGTGGCGGGCTGCCCTTCGGGGCGGCCCGCCCTTTTCATCGCAGACCGGACGACATGTTATAATTAAGGAAGCGCTGATTAATCTTCAAAAGTTG
>NZ_CALHIQ010000153.1 GCF_938030725.1 uncultured Fretibacterium sp.
AACGTCAGGGAGTCGGGGGACAGCCCCACGGCGTCCAGAACCTGGTACCCCGCTTCCTTAGGCTCAAGGACGAGAGCGGTCAGGCCCTTTGACCTGAGGAACTCCGAGAGGTACTCCAGCGCGCCCCCGGATACGATAAAGTCTATTTTGCGGTACAGATCTTCCATGAATGCCACCTCCGGCCTGAATGGCGCCCCCATCGACGTGGGGCGGTCGGTCAAAGAGCACGTCCTGAAGCGCCCTAGGGGTCCGCACGTTTTGAGGTGTGGACCTCGATGCGTTTTTGTCGCATTGTCCCCGCTATTCTATCGCTTTTCAGGGAGAAAATCGACAATCCCCGGACCTTTTCGACGATTTTTGGAAGAGGGCGGTGGGGCGTCGGGCCTGTCGCCTTGTATTATAATAGAAAAAATACGGTATCGAACTCTGCCGTCCCCCGCACCGAGGCGGGGACGGCGGCATCTGGAGGCTGAAAATGGCAGAGAAGCACGGCTTGGAAAGAGGCGGGCATGAGGGGAAGCGACGTCAGGTCGGGGTTGAGGCCCACGGAATTCGGCTGCCCGTCATCCAGCGTGGGGACGACCTGGTGCGGATTGTGGCGGAGAGCCTGATCGAGGCGGCGCACTCCCCCTACGCTCCCTTTGCCCTGCGGGACAGGGACGTCGTCGCGGTGACGGAGTCCCTGCTGGCGCGGGCCCAGGGCAACGTCGTTTCCCTGGACGACATCGCAGCGGACGTCGCGGGAAAGCTGGACTCGGATGAGGTGGCCGTCGCGTTCCCCATCCTGAGCCGCAATCGGTTTTTCCCCCTGTTCAAGGCGCTGACGAAGGCCATTCGAGGCCGGGTGCACCTCTTCCTGTCCTGTCCCGCGGACGAGGTGGGCAACCACCTGGCGGACCCCATGGAGTATCTGAAGCGCGCGAGCGGCCTGCCGGAGTGCTTTGGCCTCGACGAGTTCCGTCGGCACTTCGGGGAGTACCGACACCCCTTTACGGGCGTGGACTACATTGAGCTCTACAGGGGCGTGGCCCCCGACCGGATCGAGGTCCACTTCACGAACAACCCCCTGAACCTCCTGAAGACGACGAAGTGCGTCATCATGGCCAACATCCACCCGCGCGGCACCTATGCGGCGCTCCTGAGGGAGCACGGCGCGTCGGTCCTGACGCTCGACCAGATTTGCAACGCCCCGCTGCGCGACGGAGGCGGGTACAACGCGGAGTTCGGCCTGCTGGGGTCCAACTTCTCGAAGGAGGGCAGCGTGAAGCTCTTTCCCCGGGACGCGGAGCGCTTCGCCCTGGACCTCCAGCAGGAGGTCCTGCGGCGGTCCGGACGCAGGGTGGAGGCCATGGTGTACGGCGACGGCGCCTTCAAGGACCCCGTCTGCGGCATCTGGGAGCTGGCGGACCCCGTGGTGTCCCCCGGGTTCACGGAGGGGCTGCGGGGCACGCCCTCGGAGATCAAGTTCAAGATGGTGGCGGACAACGCCTCCGGGGATGCGGAGGCGGCCGTGCGCGAGGCCATACGCTCCAAGCCCGCGCCGGGGGGGAAGGAGTCGGGGCTGACGGAGTCTCGAAACGCCCTCGGCACGACGCCGCGGCGCTATACGGACCTCCTGGGCTCGCTGTGCGATCTGGTGTCCGGCAGCGGGGATCGGGGAACCCCCGTCGTGCACGTTTCCGGGTACTTCGACTCCTGGAACGACGAATGACCGGCGGTCCTGAGGTCAACCCCTCTCGATCGCAGCGCTTTTGTCCCGATCGGACCGTCCCTGGAGGACGGTCCCTTTTTGTGGCGAGGAGAGGGTGAGCGGGGCCTCTGCCGCGTTCACAGGACCTTTACATCGGAGGAATATCCTGTCCTTCGTAATGAGGGGAAATGGAGGACGTTCCTGTGGCGGCGGGAAGTCTGCGCCAACACCGCTGAGCTTCACGCGCTTTTGGTTGTCTGGCCTGACTTCCAGGAACGCATGTCCGGGATATGCACATCCTGCGTTTTCGTCAAATGGCGGTTTGAAGTTCTGAGGCGAAAGCGTAATCTTGTCCCCGCAGGCTTTTTAGTGAGGGGTTCTCTTCTTCCCTGTGGCTGTCCGGTGGATTGGAGCGATCTCCTTTGGAAGTTTGGAGGCTGAGAACGACATGAGATCGGAAAAGAGAAGAGTGGGCGGGAGTGCTGTTGCCCTTGCGGCCCTGGCCTGTTTGATTCTGGCCCTGTTCTGGGCTTTCCCCGCCCTCGCACGGGGAGATGAGGCGGTCCGTACCCTGACGCTGGAGGACTGCCTGGCCCTGTCGGAGGCGAACCATCCCGACCTTGCCGGAGCGGACGCGAAGAGCGAGGCGGAGCGCCGGCGGCTCTCCCTGGCGGCCGTGGAGGACCGCCTGCAGGCATCGGGAAGCGTTTCGGCGACCCGCTCCGGCAGGGAAGGGGCGGTGACGGGCAGCAGTTACACGGCCGGAGTGACGGCGAGCCTCAAGGTCTTCGACACGAACCGGACGAAGTATGCCGTCGAGGCCCAGCGCAGTGTGCTGTCTGCTGTGGAGGCCGAGGGAAGAAAGACGCGGCTGCAGGTCCGTGCCGGGGTCAAGAAGGCCTACATGGACCTGCTGCTGGCAGGGGAGGTCCGCGGCCAGAGGCAGGAGGCGGTGGATTCGTTCCGGCGCCATCTGGAGCGCGCGAAGGGCTACTACGAAACGGGGCTCAAACCGAAGATCGACGTGACGAAGGCCGAGGTGGACCTGGGGAACGCCCAGCTCGCGCTGGTGGAGGCGGAGTCCGGGGTCCGGGTTGCGCAGGCCGCGCTGCTGAACGCGATGGGCGTGGACTCAATGGAGCCGTTCGAGGTTCGGATGGCGGAGCGCAGGCTGCCGGACGCGGCGGAGGACGACGCCGAGGCCCTGGCCTTGGAGCATCGCCAGGACTACGCGGCCGCGGACCTGCGGACGCTCGCCGGAGTGGCCGAGGTGCGCTCCGCGGCGCGGAGTTCCTCCCCCAGCCTGTCGCTGAGGGGCGGGTACAGCGCTGGCGGCGAGGACATCTCCTCGCTCAGGTCGGAGTGGAACGCGGGCCTTTCCCTTACCGTTCCCATCGTCGACGGGGGAGCGACGGTAGCCCGGACGGACGCTGCGAGGGCGCAGGTCAAAAGCTTGGAGGCGGCCCGCGAGGCCCTGCGGCAGGACATCCTTTTGGAAGTCCGCAAGGCCGTCCTGAACGTCCGAAACGCCAGAGAGCGCATCCGCATTGCGGGGTTGACGGTCGCTCAGGCGGAGGAGAACTACTCCCTGGCCGAGGGGCGCTACCGGACGGGCGTTGGCGATTCCCTGGCGCTCTCGGACGCGCTTCTGGCCCTCACCGATGCCCGGCTCTCCGTCTACCGGGCCCGCTACGACCTCCAGGTGGCCCAGTTCGCGCTGGAGAGCGCGACGGGGGTCGAGCTGACGGAGC
>NZ_CALHIQ010000154.1 GCF_938030725.1 uncultured Fretibacterium sp.
CGAAAGCTCCTTGAAAAGCGGAGCCGGAGCGCCCGGGTAGGCGAAGGTGAGGTTGGAGATAGCAATCTGCGTCATGGCGTCTTCTCTCTATCAAGACAAAAATGCGGCGCGGAAGCGGCCTCTCGAAAAAATACGTGGCCCTTACCCCTTTCCCGACCGCAGCAGCCCCGGAACCCAATAGCGTTTGTTCGCCGCCTTCCAGCGCATCCCTGGGGGTTCGGAATCCATTCAGCTTATCCTTTCCGCTTGGAAAACCCCTTAACCTGAACGGTCTTTACGGGATGGAACGTTATAGCCTCTGCGCGCAGCTTCGGAACGGAGAGCCCCTGCACCACATCGCCGCTCTTGTTCGCTCCATCTACGGCATCCCCTTTGTCCTCAGGGCTTTTCCTGTCCATGAGAGAAGGAGTGCTGTCGTCCGGTTGTACCAGTTGCCGACTGAGGTATGGATAGTCATAAATCCCGTCGTGAAGTAGGTGGTAACTGGCGACATCGGGTTGGGTCAGCACTTTTTTGTTGATATCTCCGTTCGGGAAGATAAGCCGATCAAGAAAAACGTATGCCTCCCACCGTGGAGTTTCCGACTGCTTGATCAATTCCGGGAGCTGTTCACGGAACTTTCGCGCGGATGCTATCCGTCCCTCCAAATACTCGACCCCATCGGCAGCGGACTGGGCGTCCATGACGACGACCGGACTTACCCTTTTCAGCCTCTCACGGACCGTGGGGACTTTTTTGCCGCTGTCCACATACACATATTTCCCTTCCTGCCAGGACCGCGTCACTACGTTTCTGTCATCCACCACATGCCAGGCTTTGCTTGCGCCTACCTCATAGACTTCTTCGCCATTCTCGTCCTGCGTCGCACGAACGAAGCCTTCCCGGCACCAGGCCTCCCTGACGTCCCATTCCTGCCCGTTCAGGATACGATCCCGCGCGCGTTCCAGCACACTGCTGTAGTCCCCGAAAGATTCAGGGCCATCCTTGAACGCAGTTGCATAAACTTCTTGCAACGATACGAGATCAACCTGCAGCTCCTTTCGCAGAAGAGCCCGCGGCACGACATTGAGGTTCGCCCTCAAATCTTCAATTTCAATCTGTATCTCGATGCGGTCGAGATCGGTGAGCTTTTTATCCTGTGCGACCACCGCCAGCTTCCGCATCCTCTCCATGATGTCAATCGTCTTCGACAGGGTTTCTTCTATCGGCTGTGCCCACGAAGGCAACGACTCGGCGGCCTCCTGCCTTTTTATCAGGGGAAACGATTCTCCTCCACTCAAACTGAGCTTTTTGCCCTTGTCGGAGAGAACCAGGGAATCGTAGACGGGCTGCTTTCGCTGCGCCAGGGAAGGGAAGACGGACCGCAGGGGATTGCCCCGCGCGGCGGCGGCCCCAGCCGATAGCGCGATCTTTGAAAAAAACTCTCTCACTCCATCAATCTGCATGGGAAACGCCTCCTGAACAGAAACATCCTCCCGCCAATGAGAGGGCGGGTTCTCCCGCTCTTTGAGTGATGGGCACGACAATAGCAACGTTAGCGGCATTATTGAAGACGGAAGAAGAAACGACCAGAACCGGCCTTGCCGTTCCCTAGTTGTTCATGTCCTGAAACGGGATTCAGGCACACCCGATAGATATCGCCGCGCTTCAAATCAACTCGGCCCCCTCCGCCTCGTTATCCAGCCAGGCAGCGTCGCGATCACTGAAATCAGTCATGGAAACAAGCTGCTGGAGCGAGTATTCCGGCGGCCGCTCACAGGGGGTAACGATAATCCGCCCCTTCTGAACTTCCAATCGCATTTCCGTTGCGGGCGTCAAGGACAGCGCTCGCGTTATCGTCGATGGGATGGGCATCATCAGCGATCCTCCCACTTTATGCACACGGCTTGTGAGCGACATCCAAAATCCCCCTATCGTGTTAATTATATAACAAAAGACAGGGCATTGTGCCACGATGAGGGCCGGGGCTCCTTGACAAACCCGCCCGTCGAGGTACTATTATTAAAGAACGACCCAGGGGAGCAAGCGCTGAGAGGAGGCCGCAGGGCCTCGACCCTGGAACCTGAACCGGATAATGCCGGCGTAGGAAGACGGTCGTGCGTGGAGCCCGCAATGCCCCGCGCCCATCATGCCTCCCACTGGGACGTTCCCTATATCTCAACGTTTGGGAGGTTTTTTTCATGTCCAATTCCAATGCAGCCAGCATCCGCAGCGCGACGGCAGCCATGGTCGAGGGGGCCCTCTGCATCGCCCTCGCCGTCGTCCTGTCCAAGGTCAACCTGTTCGCCCTGCCGAACGGCGGCTCCGTCGACGCGGGGCTGGCACCGCTCTTCATCTTCGCCTGGCGCAGGGGCCTGAAGTGGGGCGTCGCGGCCGGAGCGCTGGCCGGCGTCGTCAAGGTCCTGCTGGGCGGCTACATCGCCAACCCGGTTCAGGTCGTGCTGGAGTACCCCCTGGCCTACGCCATGGCGGGCCTCGCCGCAGCCTTCTCCTGCAAGAAACCCTTGGGGCAGGCGATGGGCCTGGTGCTGGGGTTCCTGGCCCAGACGGCCTGCCACGTCGTCGCGGGGGCCATCTTCTTCGCCCAGTACGCGCCCAAGGGGCAGAACCCCTGGGTCTACTCCCTCCTCTACAACGCTCCCACCCTGGGCGCGAAGTACCTTCTGTCCGCTGCGGCCGCGTGGCTGCTCTGGAAGGCGCTGGAACGGGCCCTGCCGAAAAGGTAGTCAGCCGGGCCGCAGCGGCGCCTGATAGCAAGGGGGGCGGCGCACCGCCCCCCCACATTCGCGCTATAATTTCATCGGGCCGCCGGGCAGGAGGACCGCCATGGGCATCGCGGGCAGTGCTCCTCCCGCGGAGGCAGATCCCGCACGGCCCCCAGACGGGCCGCAGCGCGCACGCGGCCCTCGATCGCCTCCCAGTCCTCGACCCTCCGCATCCGCAGGGGACTCCCCTCCCGCAGGAACACGAGCCCCGCCTCCACCCGTCTGCAGGGCGCCCCGGCCAGCTCCGCGCCCTTCCGAGCCGCCAGGGCGTAGAGGTCCAACTGCGCGCTATAGAGCTCCTCCGGAGCGTTTTGCATCAGCGTGACTTTGTAGTCCAGAACGCGCCAGACCTCCCCCTCGCGCCACACCACGTCCATGGCCCCGGAGAGGGCCAGCCCCCCCACCTCCACCCTGAAGCCCGCCTCCCGTCGCGCCCCAAGGGGCAGCGCGCCCCGCACCATGACCCCAGCCTCGGAGCCGGCAAAGTGCAGGAGCCACGGGCGAAGGGCGTTTCGGTTTCCCTCCTCCCGCCACACGTCCCGAAGCAGCGTCGGCAGGGACCGCAGCGCCCTGGGGTCCGTCAGCCAGCGCTCCAGCTCCGCCTCGGCGTCGCCCTCCGCGGAGGGCCACCGTGCCAGGATCCAGTGCGCCAGACTGCCCAGGTCCGACCCGCCGCGCCCGTCCTCCTCCGCCGCGCCCCGCGGCGCCTCCCAGGCCAGGTCCAGCCCCTGCCGGTAGCGCCGCCGCCAGGCCAGAGGACACCACTCCATCAGGGAAAACGACGTGGCGGACAGGACCGCCAGCTCCCTCGCCCCCGAATCCGGACGCGCCATGGCGACGGGGGCCGGCGTCGGCACGGACCGCCGGGGCTTTCCCGCGGGCTGTGCCCCATCGCCAGGGGGGATCAGCTCCACGTCAGGACCCGTCATGTCCGGACTGCAGTCGCCGCGCTCTTGCATCCAGTCCAGCACGATGCCCGTCCAGCCCCCCTTCTCCGCCGGCGCGCTCCCCTCTTTCCCGAACGTCACGAGGCCGCAGTGGATCAGGGAGTCCTGTGCCCGGGTCGCCGCCACGTAGAGGAGGCGCAGGTCCTCCTCCCTCTCGCCCTGGCGCGTCAGCGCCCGCTCCCAATCCATGCTCAGGGGATCAGGGGCCGGGGTCCGGGACGCCGACAGCTCGTCCGGCAGCCCCGCGAAGGCCACGCCCAGCGTCCGCGACGGGCAGAGCGTGCGGGGCCTCCTCCGCTTCGCGGTGTCGAAGATCGCCACCACGGGGTACTCCAGCCCCTTGGAGGCATGGACCGTGGATAGCAGGACGGCGTTCACGCCCTCACCGTGCCAGGCCGGCTCCTCCATGTCCACGCCGCGGCGCAGCGCGCGGTCCATCCAGTCTGCACAGGCGGCCAAGCTGGAGGCGCTCCCCCGCTGGAAGGAGCGCGCAATGGACACGGCTCGACGGACGTTCCTCAGCGCGCGCAGCCTCTCCTTCTCAGGGAGGTTCGACAGCCAGCGCCGATCCCGATCCAGGGGGGACAGGATCGCCGCGGGACCGTTCCTCCGGCCGATGAGGGATATTCTCTCCAGGCGGGCGGCCGCATCGGGAAGCGCCTCCCTCAGGGCCTCCATGACCCCGCGTCCGGGTCGGGGCGCTCTCCCGATCCGCTCAAGGCAGCGCCGAGCCTCCTCGATCGGGACGCCGGAGAAGGGCGACATCAGCCAGCCG